>NZ_JBVHDS010000008.1:159722-308654 GCF_055563255.1 Streptomyces sp. NPDC002958
AGCCGGAGGTCGAGGTCGAGGTCGTGGAGGCGGCGCCCGTGCGTGCGCGTCGTCGTGCGGTCCGTAAGGCGACTGCTCCGGCGGGTGCGCCGCAGGCCGTCGAGGCTGTAGAGATCGTGGAGCCTGCTGCGACCGCTGCGACCGCTGCGACTGTCGAGGCCGTCGAGCCGGAGGTCGAGGTCGAGGTCGTGGAGGCGGCGCCCGTGCGTGCGCGTCGTCGTGCGGTCCGTAAGGCGACTGCTCCGGCGGGTGCGCCGCAGGTCGCCGAGGCTGTAGAGATCGTGGAGCCTGCTGCGACTGCCGAGGCCACCGAGCCGGAGGCCGACGCCGAGAGCGTTCCGGCGGCAGAAGCCGCGCCGCCCGCGCGTACCCGTCGTCGTGCCGTGCGCAAGGCGACTGCTCCGGCGGGTGCGCCGCAGGTCGCCGAGGCTGTAGAGATCGTGGAGCCTGCTGCGACTGTCGAGGCCGTCGAGCCGGAGGTCGACGTCGAGGTCGTGGAGGCGGCGCCCGTGCGTGCGCGTCGTCGTGCGGTCCGTAAGGCGACTGCTCCGGCGGGTGCGCCGCAGGCCGCCGAGGCCGTAGAGATCGTCGAGGAAGCAACGGCCGTGGTGAGTGCCGAGCCCGAGCCGGCCTCCGCAGCCGTTGAACCCGCAGCCGCCGCGCCGCGCGGTCGCACCCGGCGCAGGGCATCGGCTCCGGCCGGTGCGCCGCAGCCCGCCGAGGCAACGGCCGCGCCCGCGGAGTCCGCCGCTCCTGCCGCGCCCGCGGAAGAAGACGTCACCGAGACCGCCGAGGTTGCCGAGGCCCCGCGCGGACGTCGCCGGGTGTCCCGCAAGGCGACGGCTCCGGCCGGTGCGCCGAAGGTCACCGAAACCACTGCGGCCGCAGAGGCCACCGGCGTGAGCCAGCCCGAGACCGTTGTCGAGGAGTCGGCCGCCGAGGCCGAGGACGCCGCACCACGCGGCCGTCAGCGCCGCCGGGCCACTGCCGCCGCAGGCCGGCCCGAGTTCACCGGCAAGGTCGAGGAGCCCGTACGCAAGAGCCGTCGCGCGACGCGCCCCGCTGTGGCCGTGTTCCAGGCGCCCGTCTTCGCCGAGCCGATGTTCCAAACCCCGGAGACCGCCGCTGCCGCCGCTGCCGCTTCGCGTCACGACGAGGTCGAGGAAGAGCCCGAGACGGTCGAGGAGCCGACCACCACCGCCCAGGCCCCGGCCGCCGAGGCCGCGCCGCAGGGTGTTTCGCGCCGCCGTCGCCGCCGTCGCGGTGATGCCGCCGAGCCCGAGCCGGTCGCGGTGCCCGAGGTGGAGGAGCACGCCGAGGAGGAGCCCGAGCCGGAGAGCGAGGGCGAAGCCGAGCACGAGGGCGAGGAGACGGACGAGTACGGGGACCGGCCTTCGCGCCGTCGCCGTCGCGGAGGCCGTCGCCGCCGTCGTGGTGAGGCCAACGAGGGTGACGAGGTCGCGGAGCAGCACGGCGACGAGGCCGCTGCCGAGCACGCCGAGGACGAGCAGGAGCGCGCTCAGGAGTCCGAAGAGGGGGAGGACGAGGACCACGAGGCGTCCGCCGCCGGATCCAGCAGCAGCCGCCGCCGTCGTCGCCGTCGTCGCCGCAGTGGTGACGTTCCGTCCGACGCCGACAACGGCACGGACGACCCGGAGCGTACGGTCGTCAAGGTCCGCGAGCCCCGTAAGAAGGAAGAGCGGGAGCCCGGCACCGGTTTCGACGAGGTCCAGTCCATCAAGGGCTCGACCCGTATGGAGGCGAAGAAGCAGCGCCGCCGCGAAGGCCGCGAGCAGGGCCGCCGCCGTGTCCCGATCATCACCGAGGCCGAGTTCCTGGCCCGCCGTGAGGCCGTCGAGCGGGTCATGGTCGTCCGCCAGAACGGCGAGCGCACCCAGATCGGCGTCCTCGAGGACAACGTGCTCGTCGAGCACTACGTCAACAAGGAGCAGGCCACCAGCTACGTCGGCAACGTCTACCTGGGCAAGGTGCAGAACGTACTGCCGTCCATGGAGGCGGCCTTCGTCGACATCGGCAAGGGACGCAACGCCGTCCTGTACGCCGGTGAGGTGAACTTCGAGGCGCTCGGCATGGCCCACGGACCGCGCCGTATCGAGACCGCGCTCAAGTCCGGCCAGTCCGTCCTCGTCCAGGTGACCAAAGATCCGATCGGTCACAAGGGCGCCCGCCTGACCAGCCAGGTCTCGCTGCCCGGCCGCTATCTCGTGTACGTGCCCGAGGGCTCGATGACCGGCATCAGCCGCAAGCTGCCCGACACCGAGCGGGCCCGGCTGAAGACCATCCTCAAGAAGATCGTTCCCGAGGACGCGGGCGTCATCGTCCGTACCGCGGCGGAGGGCGCGAGCGAGGACGAGCTGCGCCGCGATGTCGAGCGGCTGCAGCAGCAGTGGGAGGACATCCAGAAGAAGTCGAAGAGCACCGGCAGCTCCAACGCGCCGACGCTGCTCTACGGCGAGCCGGACATGACCGTCCGGGTCGTCCGCGACATCTTCAACGAGGACTTCTCCAAGGTCATCGTCAGCGGCGACGACGCGTGGGGGACCATCCACGGTTACGTCTCGCAGGTGGCGCCCGACCTGACGGACCGCCTGTCGCGGTGGACCTCCGAGGTCGACATCTTCGCGACGTACCGGATCGACGAGCAGCTGATGAAGGCGCTGGACCGGAAGGTCTATCTGCCGAGCGGTGGCTCGCTGGTGATCGACAAGACCGAGGCGATGGTCGTCGTCGACGTCAACACCGGTAAGTTCACCGGTCAGGGCGGCAACCTCGAAGAGACCGTCACCAAGAACAACCTGGAGGCGGCCGAGGAGATCGTGCGGCAGCTGCGGCTGCGCGACCTCGGTGGCATCGTCGTCGTCGACTTCATCGACATGGTGCTGGAGTCCAACCGGGATCTGGTGCTGCGGCGTCTGCTGGAGTGCCTGGGACGCGACCGTACGAAGCACCAGGTCGCCGAGGTCACCTCGCTGGGCCTGGTCCAGATGACCCGTAAGCGGGTGGGCCAGGGGCTGCTGGAGTCCTTCTCCGAGACCTGCGTCCACTGCAACGGGCGCGGCGTGATTGTGCACATGGAGCAGCCGACCTCGGTCGGCGGCAACGGCAAGCGTGCCAAGAAGCGCGGCCGGGGCGGCGTGGACCACGAGCACGTGGCCGAGGCCGTGTCCGAGGTCGAGACCGAGGCCGAGCTGGCTGCCGAGGTGGCCGCCCCGGTGGCGCTGCCCGAGCCGGAGTTCGTCCCGGACGAGGAGCTGTACAGCAGCCCGGCCGAGGCCGAGGCAGCCGCCTCGCGCGGTCGCGGTCGGCGCCGTGCGACCCGTAAGGCAACGGCCCCGGCCGGCGCCCCGAAGGCCGCGACAGCACCCGCCCCGGTCGTCGAGCCGGAGCCCGTGGCGCCGGAGCCGGTCGTGGCCATGGAGCCCGAGCCGGCCGTCGAGACCCCGGTGGTCGCCGAGGCCCCCGCGGCCGAGGCCCCCCAGGGTCGTACGCGCCGTCGGGCGACCCGGAAGGCGACCGCTCCTGCGGGCTCGCCGGCCCCGGCCGAGCAGGCCGAGCCGGTCGAGGAACCGGTGGCAGTGACGATTCCTGTCGTCAAGGCCCCCGTTGCCGAGGCAGCGGTCGTCGAGGCCCCGCGGCCCGAGGCAGTACCCGAAGAGGTGGCACCCGAAGCCGCCCCGCCGCGTGCCCGTCGCCGGGTGACGCGCAAGGTCACCGCCCCCGCGGGCTCGCCCGCAGGTGCGGACGCGGCAGAGGTCGTCGTGGTGACTGGCTCCACCGAGCCGAAGCCCGACACCGAGCCGAAGCCCGACACCGAGCCGACCGAGATGGTCGAAGCCCCGGAAGCGGAGGCCCCGGCCAAGAAGACGGCCCGCAAGACCGCGAAGAAGGCCACCGCCAAGAAGGCGGCCACCAAGAAGGCGGCCACCAAGAAGACGGCTGCCAAGAAGACGGCTGCCAAGAAGACCGCCGCGAAGAAGACGGCTGCCAAGAAGACGACGGCCAAGAAGACGGTCGCCGCGGAGCAGACGCCGAAGTCCTCCATCTCGGCCGGCACCGAGGCGTAGGCAGCAGCGGGGGCGTACGGCTGCGGAGGCCTCCTCCGCAGCCGTACGGCACGGCACGACGGCCGGTGGGCCGCACCTCGACGGGGTCGACGGGGGTGCGGCCCACCGGCCGTCGCAAGGTCGCCCCGGTGCCGCCGAAGGAGCCGCCCGAAGGTCCGCCTGCCGGTGTACGGCCGGTGTACGGGCCCACCCGCCCCCCACGGCCGCGCTCGTCGGTCAGAAGGCCGTCTGCGGTCCATCAACGACCGTCAGCATCCGGGAGTGGGCCCGGGGAGGAGTAAGTGGGGGAGTGGTGGGGAAGGACAGAGGGCCCGGTTTGACCCTCCGGAGGGCGGCCCGTACCCTTGCCTTTCGGCGTGTTTCCGTATGCGCCTGTCCCTGAGCAACCCCCTCCCTTCACCGGTGAGAGGCCGCTCGTCCATTCGGATCACTACGGGCCCCGGCCTGTGTGAGCGGCTGGCATCAGGGGCTCCGTTCCGAGCGAGAGAGAGATCCGCGTGTACGCCATCGTGCGCAGCGGTGGCCGCCAGCACAAGGTTGCTGTCGGTGACATCGTTGAGGTTGACAAGATTTCCACTGCCCAGGTTGGCGACACGGTCGAGCTCTCGACCCTGCTCGTGGTCGACGGCGACGCCGTGACCAGCGACCCGTGGGTGCTGGCCGGGATCAAGGTCCAGGCCGAGGTTGTGGACCACCACAAGGGCGCGAAGATCGACATCCTTCGCTACAAGAACAAGACCGGCTACCGCCGTCGCCAGGGTCACCGCCAGCAGTACACGGCGATCAAGGTCACCGGTATCCCCGCGGCTGCGAAGTAAGGGACTGAGGAGACATGGCACACAAGAAGGGCGCATCGTCCACCCGGAACGGGCGCGATTCCAATGCTCAGCGGCTCGGCGTGAAGCGCTTCGGCGGTCAGGCCGTCAACGCCGGTGAGATCCTGGTCCGCCAGCGTGGCACCCACTTCCACCCGGGCACGGGCGTCGGCCGTGGTGGCGACGACACGCTGTTCGCACTCGCCGCCGGTGCGGTCGAGTTCGGCACGCACCGTGGCCGCAAGGTCGTGAACATCGTTCCGATCGCCGGCTGATTTTCGGCGCTCGTCGAGCGGTTTCTGCGGAGGCGGACCTCACTTCCCGTACGGGAAGCGGGTCCGCCTTTCGCGTGTTTCTCCATGAGAGAGACGGCTTTCTCCTATGCGGGACAGCACGAGTGAGACATTTCTGCACGTATGTAACTGGAGGTTTCAACCATGACCACCTTCGTGGACCGCGTCGAGCTGCATGTCGCCGCGGGTAACGGAGGCCACGGCTGCGCCTCCGTTCACCGTGAGAAGTTCAAACCGCTCGGCGGTCCGGACGGTGGCAACGGCGGCCGTGGCGGCGATGTGACTCTGGTCGTCGACCAGTCCGTCACCACGCTCCTCGACTATCACCACAGCCCCCACCGCAAGGCCACCAACGGGCAGCCGGGCGCGGGCGACCACCGTTCCGGCAAGGACGGGCAGGACCTGGTCCTGCCGGTGCCCGACGGCACGGTCGCGCTCGACAGGAACGGCAACGTGCTGGCGGACCTGGTCGGCCAGGGCACCACGTTCGTCGCCGGACAGGGCGGTCGCGGCGGCCTCGGCAACGCCGCGCTGGCCTCGGCCCGGCGCAAGGCCCCCGGCTTCGCGCTGCTCGGCGAGCCCGGTGAGGACCGGGATATCGTCCTGGAGCTCAAGACCGTCGCCGATGTCGCGCTGGTGGGCTACCCGAGTGCCGGAAAGTCCTCGCTGATCTCCGTTCTGTCGGCGGCCAAGCCGAAGATCGCCGACTACCCCTTCACGACCCTCGTTCCGAACCTCGGCGTGGTCACCGCGGGCAGCACCGTCTACACCATCGCCGATGTCCCCGGCCTGATTCCCGGTGCCAGTCAGGGCCGCGGCCTCGGCCTGGAGTTCCTGCGGCACGTGGAGCGCTGCTCGGTGCTCGTGCATGTACTGGACACCGCGACGCTGGAGTCCGACCGCGATCCGGTCTCCGACCTCGACATGATCGAGGAGGAGTTGAAGCAGTACGGCGGCCTGGAGGACCGGCCCCGCATCGTCGTCCTCAACAAGATCGATATTCCGGACGGCCAGGACCTCGCCGACATGATCCGCCCGGACCTGGAGGCGCGCGGCTACCGCGTCTTCGAGGTGTCCGCCGTCGCCCGTACCGGCCTGAAGGAGCTCTCCTTCGCGCTCGCGGGCGTCATCGCCGAGGCGCGCGCGGCCAAGCCCGTGGAGGTGGCGACCCGCATCGTCATCCGCCCCAAGGCGGTCGACGAAGCGGGCTTCACCGTCACGAAGGAAGAGGACGGCCTCTACCGGGTGCGCGGCGAGAAGCCGGAGCGCTGGGTCCGGCAGACCGACTTCAACAACGACGAGGCCGTCGGCTACCTGGCGGACCGGCTCAACCGGCTCGGTGTCGAGGACGAGTTGATGAAGGCCGGCGCCCGTGCGGGTGACGGTGTGGCCATCGGCGCCGAGGACAACGCGGTTGTCTTCGACTGGGAGCCGACCATGGCTGCGGGCGCGGAGATGCTCGGCCGGCGTGGCGAGGACCACCGCCTCGAAGCGCCCCGCCCGGCAGCGCAGCGCCGCCGCGACCGTGAGGCCGAACGTGACGAGGTGCAGCGCGAGTTCGACGAGTTCAACCCGTTCTAGTGTCGTGAACGGCAAGGTTCGCCCGGAAGGAGCGTGCGTGCCTGGCGGCGCGACAGAGCTTGCCGGGAGGGGCACTGAACCGCGCACCGGCCGTCGGACGGGCTTGTTCCGCAAGCCCGTCCGACACTCGGGCGCGCTCTCCGCGTCGCGCAATCGGGGGACCCGCAACACGCTCAAGGGTGATTCATGCCGCTCAACCGTGTGGCGTCGGTCACCCAATTGCGAAGCGTCAATCCCGCTATTCGCCCTGATCGCAAGGCAACACAAGGTGTCGGTACGGCATGCAGGGGCCGACGTCCACCTTGCGAGACGGTAACGGAGAGTGTAACCATCGCTGTATCTCCCAGCCCTCGCAAGGTAGGTCGTCTGTGTCTGCTCAGCACATAGCCAAAGCCCGAACCACAGCAGTCGTGCTCGCCGGCGGTACCGGCCAGCGCGTGGGCCTGTCCATTCCCAAGCAGCTGCTGAAGATCGCAGGCAAGGCCGTCATCGAGCACACGCTGTCGATCTTCCAGCAGGCCGACTCCATCGACGACATCATCGTGCTGATGGCTCCGGGCTATGTGCCCGACGTGGAGAAGATCGTCGCCAAGGCCGGACTCACCAAGGTCACCAAGGTGATCGAAGGCGGCTCCACCCGTAACGAGACCACCGAGCGGGCCATCGCGGCCCTCGGCGAGGGTCTGGCCGAGGGCGAGGACCGCAACGTCCTCTTCCACGACGCCGTGCGCCCCCTGCTCTCGCAGCGCGTCATCAAGGACTGCGTCGACGCCCTGGACCGATACCAGGCGGTCGACGTCGCCATCCCGTCCGCGGACACGATCATCGTGACCCGCACCCACGGCGGCGACGGCGAGTTCATCACCGATGTGCCCGACCGCTCCCGGCTGCGCCGCGGCCAGACGCCGCAGGCCTTCAAGCTCTCCACGATCCGCCGGGCGTACGAGGTTGCCGCGGGCGACCCGAACTTCCAGGCCACCGACGACTGCTCGGTCGTCCTGAAGTACCTCCCGGACGTGCCGATCTACGTCGTCGCGGGCGACGAGTACAACATGAAGGTGACTCAGCCGGTCGACGTCTTCATCGCGGACAAGCTCTTCCAGCTGGCCTCCACGGCCGTCCCGCAGCCGACCGACGACGCTGCCTACCGCGAGCTGCTCACCGGCAAGACCCTCGTCGTCTTCGGCGGCTCGTACGGCATCGGCGCGGACATCGCGACGCTCGCCGAGTCCTACGGTGCCACCGTCTACGCCCTGGGCCGCTCCACCACCGGTACGCACGTGGAGAACCCGGAGCATGTCGACGACGCGCTCTCCAAGGCGTACGCGGACACCGGCCGCGTCGACTACGTGATCAACACCGCGGGCGTGCTCCGTATCGGCAAGCTGGCCGAGACGGACAACACGACCATCCAGGAGGCGCTGAACGTCAACTACCTGGCGCCCGTGCAGATCGCCCGCGCCTCGTACAAGTACCTCGCCGAGACCAAGGGGCAGTTGCTGCTCTACACCTCCAGCAGCTACACCCGGGGCCGCGCGGAGTACAGCCTCTACTCGTCGACCAAGGCCGCCATGGTGAACCTCACCCAGGCGCTCTCGGACGAGTGGGCGGGCGACGGAGTACGGGTGAACTGCGTGAACCCCGAGCGCACGGCCACCCCGATGCGCACCAAGGCGTTCGGTGACGAGCCCGCGGGCACGCTGCTCTCCTCCGAGGCGGTCGCCCGGACCTCGCTCGACGTCCTGCTCTCCGAGATGACCGGCCATGTCATCGACGTACGGCAGCAGGACCCGACCCGCGGCGCCTCCGAGGCGTCCGGCTTCGAACAGGCGCTGGCCGCTGTCCTGGACCGACAGGCCGATGTGTAATACTGATTGACAATCGACTAATCGGACCTCTGCAGACGCCAAGCGCGAACTGCAGGGGTCCGAATTCGTGAAGCTCAGCCTTCACATTTTCCTCGTAAGGCAAACAGTCGGCACCCTCGGGAGCGGTACTTCGTGATTTCGAAAGCCATGCGCTTGGCTCGGGTGGGCAGTGGTTCGGAGCTGGCCGCCGCGCTCCTCGTGGCTGTGGGATTCCCGTGCATAATGCTCGCGGCGATAATCCCCAATCTCTGGTTCTTCGCCGCAGCGACCGCGGCCACATATCTCGCGGACCGGTATCTGCACCACTGCGGCAGCTATCTGATAAACCGGCTCGCTGCCGTCCGTGCCGGACTGTCGATCCGGTTCCTGGTCCGTCAGCTGCTGCTCATCCTGCTGCTCGCCCGCATGGGATACGGCGAGCAGACGCTCTTCTACGTGACGGTCGCCTGCCTGCTGGCCTTCTACGGACTCCAGGCGCCGCAGAGCGCGATGGTCACCCTCATCCGGCTGCGCCGCAAGCTTCCGGTGGTCACCCGCAACATCGACCTCGGGTCGGCGAGGATCGGGGATGCCCCGCCGCAGGGCCTGATGAGCCGGCCCGCGGAGAAGATGCTGCATCTGGACGTCTTCTCGATGGTGGGTGTGCTCGTCGCGGTCGAGACCGGTGAGAACGTCATCGCCTACGTCGGCCTCGGTCTCACGCTCGTCCTCGCGCTCGGCTACCTGGCAGCGCTCCTGCCGTACGTCCGGCCGAGTCGGCTCGCACCGCCGGAGACCAAGGTCCTCAACGCGGTGGGCGACTGGCTCGCCGAGTACCGGCCGACCGTGGTGCTGTACTTCTCCGGCTCCAAGGACTCGGCCTACCAGGTCAACATGTGGCTGGAGACGATGGCCCAGCTCGGGGGGCGGCCGCTGATCTTCCTGCGTGAGCGCAACATCGTCCCGCAGCTCGCCACGACGTCGGTGCCGGTGCTCTGTGTGCCCGGCGGTGTGCACCTGATGAATCTGGACCTCTCGTCGGTACGAGTCGCCCTCTACGCGGCCAACGTCGGCAAGAACATCCACCTGCTCCGGGTGCCGACGATGAAGCATGTGTTCATCGGCCACGGCGACAGCGACAAGCTCGCCAGCGTCAACCCGTACAGCAAGGTCTACGACGAGGTGTGGACCGCGGGCCGGGCAGGCCGCGACCGCTACGCGCTGGCCGATGTCGGGGTGCGTGACGAGGACATCGTCGAGGTGGGCCGCCCGCAGCTGGCCACCATCCAGCCGTGGTCCGGTGCGCCGAAGAACCCGATCCCGACCGTGCTGTACGCCCCCACCTGGGAGGGCTGGGACGACAACCCGGGCAACACCTCTCTGCTGCTGGCCGGCGAGAACATCGTCAAGCGGCTCCTCGACTCACAGAAGCCGATCCGGCTGCTGTACAAGCCGCACCCCTTCACCGGCACCCGCAGCGCCAAGGCCAAGGCCGTGGACCTGCGCGTCACCGCGATGATCGAGAAGGCCGCCGCCGAGCGCGCCGCCGACCCCCGCTGGGCGGAGGAATCGGCCGCGCTGCGGGGCGAGCAGGCCGAGGCCCGGGCCGAGCTGGCCCGTATCGAGGCGCGGCTGGCCGAGCTCTCCAGCAGCGGCCGCACCGCCCGGGACGAGGCAGAACTGTCCCGGGACTCGCTGGCCGACCCGGCGCGCGAGGCCGAGACCGCGAAGCTCAAGGACGAGTGGAACGCCGCTTCCTGGCGTGCACAGGGCTGGTGGGAGCACCGGGTCATCACGGGTTCCCAGATGCGACTGTACGACTGCTTCAACGAGTCGGACGCCATGGTCTCGGACATCTCCAGCGTGGTGTCCGACTTCATCGCGAGCGGCAAGCCGTACGCGGTCACGGACTCGGCCGCGCTGGGCGAGGACGAGTTCCGCCGGCAGAACACCGCGGTACGCGCCGCGGTGGTCCTCTCCAACTCGGCGGCCGAGCTGGATGCCCTGCTCGACGCGGTGACGGACCCCGCTGCGGACACGTTGGCGGAGGCCCGGCGCGAGCTGAAGCGATACCTCCTCGGCCCGGACGAGCCCACGTCCCTCACGCAGTTCGACGCTGCTGTGAAGGCGCTCGCGGCCAAGTCCGAGGCGCGGAACGCCGGAGTGGCGAAGAGCCTGGGCGAGCCCGTGAGCGGCTGAGAGCCAATAGTTCGTATTACCTGATTGAGCAAGGCCCGGCACAACCCAAGGGTTGTGCCGGGCCTTTGTGATGAGAGTCACGTTTTGGGTGCGGGGCGTCGGACAACCAACGGATCGGTCCGACTGTCTTCTGTCTATGTGAACGAGACTCAAATTCCTGATGTGACTGTCGTTGTCGGTGCATATGAGGCGATGCCTTACCTCGTCCGATGTCTCGAATCCGTGGAGGCGCAGACCATCGGCACCGACCGGATCGAAATCGTTGCGGTCGACGACGGGTCCACCGACGGCACAGGGGAGTACCTGGAGGAGTTCGCAGCCCGGTCCCAGGTCCCGACCCGAGTGATCAGACAGAAGAACTCCGGCGGTCCCAGCGGCCCGCGCAATGTGGGCCTCGGTATGGCGCGCGGCCGCTATGTGTTCTTCCTGGACGCGGACGACTACCTCGGGGACGAGGCCCTGGAGCGGATGGTGGCCATGGCCGACCGTGCGGGCACCGATGTGGTGCTCGGCAAGGTGGTCGGTGTGAACAGGGGCGCACCGCAGTCGATGTGGACGGCCACCAAGGCCCGCGTCGACGTCTACAACTCCAAGATCATTTACACGCTCAGTGCGCAGAAGCTCTTCCGGCGCGAATTGCTGGAGCGGCTCTCCTTGAGATTCGATGAGAATCTCAAAACCGGTGAAGATGCGCTTTTCACCATGGAGGCATATCTGCGCGGTGCAGGCGTCTCCGTGATCTCCAACTACGTCTGCTATTACCTGGTGGGTCGTGACGACGGGAAGCACGTCACGAAGAGTGGTACCTATGAATGGCGCTTCGATTCGATGCGCGCCATGATGGCCCTCATTCACCGGATCGAGCCCGCAGGGCCGAAGCGGGACTTCCTGATGGTCCGTCCCTTCACGGTCGGGATGCTGCAGCAATTCGGTCCCGTCGTGCTGAAGGATTCCGAGGACGTCCGGCGGCACAAGATGGAACTCGCGGCTCCGCTGATGGACGAGTACTGGAACGACCGCGTTGCCCAACTGATCAAGGTGGCGGAGCGGCTGCGGCTCGCCTGTGTGGCACGGGGCCGTATGGACCTGTTGATCGACGTGCTGTTGTATCTCCGGGCGAAGACGGTTCCGGATGTGGTCCGCTCGCGCAAGGGTGACAAGCTCTACCTCGCGTACCCGCACTTCCGTGACAGGTCGGCCGGCCTCGCCGAATCCAATTACAGAGTCACCGTGCCCGACTGGCACGACGGCAAGCGTATCGAACAGCCAAAGGTCGTCGCCCGCCGGGCCTCGCTGCCCAGGCGTGTGGCGCGCAGGATGCGCCGAGACGTACGGCGCTGGAAGTCGCGGCTGACCGCGGGGTAGCTGCCGCTGCTCCACCCGCGCGGGTCCCGCATCCGGCCCGCGCAACCGGCACTGAAGATCACGCCGAGAAGCTCAGTAGGACCGACCGGCGAATGGGGGCAGCGTCGCGGGCTCCACCAAGGCCTTGAAGGGCCAGGGGTCCCCTTTGGCGTTGTCGTCCGTCAACAATGCTCCGCGTTGCCTCCTGTTGCCTCCCTCCTCCGCCTTGCGCGCACCCAGTCCCGCTCCTTCTCCCACCCTCCATGTGCCAGTCGGTCTAAAATCGTCCAAAAGTCGCGGCCGCGACAGGACCGACATCTCACCGTGGGGAATGGTCACGTGAAGGCTCTCGTACTATCCGGAGGGGCCGGCACCCGCCTGCGTCCCATTACGCACACGTCGGCCAAGCAATTGGTGCCCGTGGCGAACAAGCCCGTGCTCTTCTACGGCCTGGAAGCCATTGCGGATGCGGGTATCACCGAGGTCGGCATCATCGTGGGCGACACCGCCCAGGAGATCCGTGAGGCGGTCGGCGACGGTTCCCGGCTCGGCATCGAGGTCACGTACATCCCTCAGGACGAGCCGCTAGGACTCGCCCACGCGGTGCTGATCGCCCGTGACTTCCTGGGGGACGACGACTTCGTCATGTACCTCGGTGACAACTTCATCGTCGGCGGGATCACCGGTCTGGTGGAGGAGTTCCGTAGTGACAAGCCCGATGCGCAGATCCTGCTGACCCAGGTGCCCGACCCGACCTCCTTCGGTGTCGCGGAGCTCGACGCCGAAGGCCGGGTGGCGGCCCTGGAGGAGAAGCCGAAGGAGCCCAAGAGTGACCTGGCGCTCGTCGGCGTCTACCTCTTCACCCCCGCCATCCACGAGGCTGTCCGCTCGATCGAACCGTCCTGGCGCGGCGAGCTGGAGATCACGCACGCCATCCAATGGCTGATCGACCAGAAGCGCGACGTCCGCTCCACCACGATCCGCGGGTACTGGAAGGACACCGGCAATGTCACCGACATGCTGGAGGTCAACCGGACCGTCCTGGAGACCGTCGAGCCGTCCCAGGAGGAGGCCGAGGTCGACGACGAGAGCGAGATCATCGGCCGGGTGCGGATCGAGGCGGGCGCCAAGGTCAGCGGCAGCCGCATCGTCGGGCCCGTGATCATCGGCGCCCGGTCGGTGATCAGCGGCGCGTACGTGGGCCCGTTCACCTCGGTCTCGGAGGACTGCCGGATCGAGGACAGCGAGATCGAGTACTCCATTGTTCTGCGGGGCGCCTCCATCGCCGGTGTACGCCGTGTCGAGGCGTCGCTCATCGGTCGTGATGTCGAAGTGACTCCCGCGCCCCGTTCCCCGTCCGCCCACCGACTCGTGCTCGGCGACCACAGCAAGGTGCAGATCTCTTCATGACCACCAACATCCTGGTGACCGGCGGCGCCGGCTTCATCGGCTCGCACTACGTCCGTACGGTGCTCGGCCCCGGGGGCCCCGGCGACATCGCCGTCACCGTGCTCGACAAGCTCACCTACGCGGGCAACCCGGCCAACCTCGACGAGGTGCGCGACCACCCCGGTTTCAGGTTCGTGCAGGGCGACATCTGCGACGCCGAGCTGGTCTCCAAACTGATGGCCGAGCACGACCAGGTGGTGCACTTCGCCGCCGAGTCCCATGTGGACCGCTCCATCGACGGCGGCGCCGAATTCGTCCGTACGAACGTCGTGGGCACCCACACTCTGATCCACGCAGCGCACCAGGCCGGCGTCAAGACCTTCGTGCACATCTCCACCGACGAGGTCTACGGTTCGATCGACGAGGGCGCCTGGCCCGAGACCGACCCGCTCGCGCCCAACTCGCCGTACTCCGCGGCCAAGGCGTCCAGCGACCTGATCGCGCTCTCGTACCACCGCACCCACGGCCTCGACGTGCGGGTGACCCGCTGCTCCAACAACTACGGGCACCACCACTTCCCCGAGAAGGTCATCCCGCTGTTCGTCACCAACCTGCTGGACGGCAAGACGGTCCCGCTGTACGGCGACGGCGCCAACGTCCGCGACTGGCTGCACATCGACGACCACGTCCAGGGCATCGAGCTGGTCCGTACGAAGGGCCGGGCCGGTGAGGTCTACAACATCGGCGGCGGCACCGAACTCTCCAACAAGGAGCTCACCGGCCTGCTGCTGGACGCCTGCGGCGCCGACTGGGACACCAGCGTCACCTATGTCGAGGACCGCAAGGGCCACGACCGCCGCTACTCGGTCGACTGCACCAAGATCCGCGAGGAGCTCGGCTACGAGCCCAGCAAGGACTTCCGCACCGGCCTCGCCGAGACCGTGCAGTGGTACCGCGACAACCGCTCATGGTGGGAGCCGCTGAAGGACAGGGCCGCACTGTGAGCGCCGTCTGGCTGGTCACCGGAGCCGCCGGGATGCTGGGTCAAGACGTCCTGGCCCGGCTCGCCGGTGAGGATGTCACCGCGGTCGCGGCGGACCGCGCGGCCATGGACGTCGCGGACCTCGAATCGGTGCGCGCCGGCTTCGAGACGCACCGCCCTGCCGTCGTGGTGAACTGCGCCGCCTGGACCGCTGTCGACGACGCCGAGTCCCAGGAGGACGCCGCATTGCGGGTCAACGGCACGGGCCCCGAGGTCCTTGCCGCGGCCTGCCGCGAACACGGCGCCGTCCTCCTCCAGGTCTCCACCGACTACGTCTTCGCCGGGGACGGCGAGAAGCCGTACGCCGAGGACGACCCCACCGGACCGCGCAGCGCCTACGGCCGCACCAAACTGGTCGGCGAGCAGGCCGTGCTCGACGCCCTGCCGGACACCGGCTACGTGGTCCGTACCGCCTGGCTTTACGGCGCGGGCGGCGGAAACTTCGTCCGTACGATGATCAAGCTGGAGGGCGTCAAGGACACCCTCGACGTGGTGGACGACCAGCGCGGACAGCCCACCTGGACCGTCGATCTGGCCGACCGGCTGGTCCGGCTCGGACAGGCCGCCCTTGCGGGCACCGCCCCCGCGGGCGTCTACCACGGCACCAGCGGCGGCGAGACGACATGGTTCGGCTTCACCCGGGAGATCTTCCGGTTGCTCGGCACCGACCCGGCGCGCGTCCGCCCCACGACCAGCGAGGCCTTTGTACGGCCGGCTCCCCGGCCCGCTTTCAGCGTGCTGGGACACGACCGCTGGGCGACGACCGGGATCGAACCGATCCGGGACTGGCGGGCGGCGCTGGGAGAGGCATTTCCGGCACTTCTCGCAGCAGAGCGGTCGTGATCGTCAAATGATCGTATTCGGTGGTCAAATCCCGTCGAATTTAAATGATGTGAACAACAAAGGTTTACATAAGGGAGAACGCTTACATCACGGTGCGGTCATGAGGTAACTTCGCCGGGGACCGGACCAGTTGATTTTCTCCGAAGGGCTGCTCCACGTGAACCGCCATGACTTTCTGCGTCAATTGCATCGTGTCTACCGGCCTCGGAACTATTTGGAGATCGGGGTCAACGACGGCAGGAGCCTGGCTCTCTCGCGAGTGCCCTCCGTCGCCGTCGACCCCGCCTTTCGGGTGGTGACGGACATCAGCTGTGACGTCCACCTGGTCAAGGCGACGAGCGACGCCTTCTTCGCCCGCAAGGACCCGCTGCTGCACCTGCGCAACGGCCGTAACCCGTTCCGAGCCCTCGCCCGCCGCGATCCCCTCAATGTGCTCGGCGGGGATCCGAAGCTGGAGCTCGCCTTCATCGACGGTATGCACCTCTTCGAGTACGCCCTGCGCGACTTCATGAACGTCGAGAAGCACGCCCGCTGGTCGAGCGTGATCGTGCTGGACGACATGCTGCCGCGCGATGTCGACGAGGCGGCCCGCGACCGGCACACCAAGTTCTGGACCGGTGATGTGTACAAGGTGGTGCAGGTGCTGCGCCGCTACCGTCCCGACCTGGTGGTCGTCGAGGTGGACACGGCGCCGACCGGTGTGGTCGCGGTGTTCGGCGCCAACCCGGAGAGCGACGTCCTGAAGAACGCGTACGAGGAGATCATCGAGGAGTACGTCGTACCCGACCCGCAGGACGTGCCCGAGGAGGTGCTGGTGCGGAAGAGCGCCGTCCTGCCCGAGGCGCTGCTCGGCGCCGACTTCTGGCCGGCCCTGGCCCGCGCCCGCAACCTGCGTCGCCCCCGCTCGGCGTTCGCCCCCTTGCGCGGGCGCATCGAGGCCGTGACGGGCTGACCGGTCCCGGTCCCGGACAGTACGAAGCCCCCCCCGTGATCCGTACGGACCACGGGGGGCTTCGGCGTTCCCGCTGGCCTCAGCCGCGGGCGCGCAGCTGTGCGTAGTACGCCTGGCATGCCTCGTACGACGGCAGCAGGCCCTGCTCCTCGGCCTCGGCCAGTGAGGGGGCCGCGGCGTCCTTGTCGGACAGCAGCGGGATGATCCCCTCGGGCCACTCGATGCCCAGCTCGGGGTCGAGCGGGTTGATGCCGTGCTCGCGGCCGGGCGCGTAGCCCTCGGAGCACAGGTAGACGACCGCCGCGTCGTCCGTCAGGGCCATGAAGGCGTGGCCGAGCCCCTCGGAGAGATAGACGGCGTGATGGTCCGCGTCGTCGAGCCGGACGGCTTCCCACTGCTTGTACGTGGGCGAGCCGACCCGGATGTCGACGATGACGTCGAGCACCGCGCCGCGTACGCATTTGACGTACTTCGCCTGGCTCGGCGGCACGTCCGCGAAGTGGACACCGCGCAGTGTTCCCCGGCTGGAGATGGAGAAGTTGGCCTGCGCGAGCTGCAACGTGTGTCCGGCGGCCTCGCTGAGCTCCGACGCCTTGAACCACTCGTGGAAGCTGCCGCGGCTGTCCGGGAAGACCTTGGGCTCGTGCACCCAGGCCCCTGCGATGGAGAGCTGCCGCATGCGATCACGTCCTTGTTCGGTTTCTTGTAGCCGGTGTTCTCGGCTGGTGTGTGCTGGTGGGAAGCGTACGGCGGTACGCGGACGGGTCAGCCGGTGAACCGGGCGGCGAGGCGACGTGCCCGCTTGCGGCTCTTGGCCGGGAGCCTGCGCATGATCGGGCCGCCGACGGTGCGCAGCGCACGGCGCAGCTTCGCCTTCCTGCGCTTGGCGCTGATCCCGAGCATGATCCCGGCATCGACGGCAGGCAGGTTCGAGGGGACGCGGATCCGGCCGCCTTTGCCGACGGTGACGTCGCAGAGGTGAAACGCGGGATTCTTGTCGCCGTCGAGCCGGACCGCGAGCTTCCAGGTACCGGGTGCGACGCCGGGCGCGCGGTCGGGCACGGTGAGATGGGCCCGGCCCTCGGTGGGGTACAGCACGGTGCGGAGCTTGTGCGGGGACCCGCCGGCCTTGTCCGCCGGGCTCAGAACCAGCGTGGTCGTGGAGGGGTCGGTGGCGGCGGTGGTGAAGATGTCCAGCCGGAGCTCGGTGCGGCCGTCGGAGGTCCGCTGGAGCGGACGGCCTTCGAGGTAGTCGGCCAGTCTCTTGCTGCGGCGGGCGACATCGAGGGTGAGGTTGCCGTGCGGGTTGGTGAAGTACGGGATGACGGCACGCGCTGGGGAGCCCAGCGAGGCGGGCACACAGGCGGCGTCCACCCCGGCGGCCCGGTCGGCGCCGAGCCGGGCCTTGCGGACGAGGCCGAGGCCACGCAGCGGCACCCAGACGTCCCAGAAGCCGCGCGATACGCGGTCGCGGCCCTTGACCGCCTCGGAGGAGATCTGGCCACTGCCGTGCAGGACGACCTCGCAGATGTCGTCGCCGAGCTCCTCGATGCGAGTGGTGAAGGTCGCGGGGCACGGCCACTCGACGGCCGTCTCGCGGTTGCGCAGTGACAGTTCGGCGGAGAACCCGGCCATGTCGTCGGTGACGTCCAGGAGCTCGCCGTCCGGCAGCAGACCCTCGGTGATGTCCGGGTGCAGGAAGTAGCGGCCGTCCCGGCGCAGCAGGGTCAGCGGGGCCCGGTCGTCGCCGTGGACCAACCGGCCGCTGATGGTGAGTGCGATCTTGCCGTCCGGCTGCCAGGCAAAGTCCTCCAGGCGGCCCGCCGCCTTGACTGACGCGGCGAAGCGGGAGATCCGGACGAGGCCCTGGCGGTCGTTGTTGCGCAGCAGTGTGGAGCGCAGCCGGAGCAGGGGGCCGAGCCCGTCGTGCACACCGTCGTTCATGAAGTCCTTGGCCAGGCCCTGGACGGCGTCGCACATCTCGTCGAGGTAGTCCGGCTCGTATGTGAGGATCGCGGGCTCGCTGAGGCGGCCGAGCATCTCGACGCGGTAGAAGCGGCGCAGCAGCATGTCCCGGAACTTGCCGGGCTCGGTGTTGTCCACGACGACGTCGAGGACCTCGCGGAGGTTGCCGTAGTAGCCGGACGGGATGATCTTCGCGGACCCGGCGTTCTGTCCGTCGTCCCGCCTGGAGTAGTAGTAGCAGGTGTAGCTGCTGAGGATCGAGACGACCTTGGCGGGGAAGTACGCCTGCATCATGTAGAGCTGGTCCTCGAGCCGGCGCTTGCCCTCGGGGTAGGCGATGCCGTTCTCGCGGAGGAACTCCGTACGGAACATCTTGTGCGGTGTGAGGCTGTCGTACAGGGGTGCGTCGCGCAGGGTGCACTTCTCGCGGTTCTTCTTGAACACGCCACGCGGGACGCCGCGGAAGTCGCTGGCCACCTTGCCGATGACGATGTCCGACCCGTTGCGGTGGCCCATCTCGTACAGACGCTGCAGGGCGCCGGAGGCGAGGCGGTCGTCCTGGTCGACGAACTGGACGTACTCGCCCTTCGCTTCGCCCACACCGATGTTGCGGGGCTTCCCGGGCCAGCCGGAATTCGGGATGGTGATGACGCGGAAATGCGGGTGCTCCACGGCCAGCTTCTCGAGCCGTTCACGAGTGTCGTCCGTCGAGCCATCGTTGACGAAGAGAACTTCGAACTTTCCTGCAGGGAGGGTCTGCCGCAGAAGTGAGTCGATGCAGGGATCGATGTACTTGCCCGGGTTGTAAACAGGAATGACGACACTTACTTTGACTGACATCTCTGCTGTCCCATGTCTGATAGAAGTCCTTCTGGCCGACGACGGGTGCGGGGTCTGCACGGTCACGCTCGCTGGAGTGGTGTATCGACGGCCACTCGGCAATCCTTTTTCAGGCTATGCGGTGAGTCCGGCGGGCAGGGCGGGTTCGACGTTTTCTCCGTCGATCGGGTGGAGGCGGGTCTTGGCGAGGGGGTTCAATGAGATCGCGCGACCGCGCAAATGAGCTGAGTGCGCAAATGAGCCGGGTGCGCAAATGAGCCCAGTGCGCAGATCCGGCCGGGTGCGCAGATCCGGAGGCACAGGTTTCGAGGGACACGGGCCATGGAGCCGCTCATACGTCCACGTGCCGGAAAGCACGGGCGCCGTTTTCGCCGCTCGCGTAGATTGCGGGGGCTGAGCGAGGTCGAATCATTGGGGATGTACGTGTCAGGGGCAAGGCAGGGCGTCACAGAGGCCCGCAGGATCGTGGTCAAGGTCGGTTCCTCATCCCTCACCACCGCGTCGGGCGGCCTCGACGCGGACCGCGTCGACGCGCTCGTCGACGTACTCGCCAAGGTGAGAAGCGGAGGGGAGCGCGAAATCGTGCTGGTCTCCAGCGGTGCCATTGCGGCCGGGCTCGCCCCGCTCGGGCTGCACCGTCGGCCCAAGGACCTGGCCAGACAGCAGGCCGCGGCCAGCGTCGGCCAGGGACTACTCGTCGCCCGCTACACCGCCTCCTTCGCGCGCTACGGCGTACGTGTCGGCCAGGTGCTGCTCACCAGCGACGACACCAGCCGCCGCGCCCACTACCGCAACGCCTACCGCACCCTCGGCCAGCTCCTGGACATGGGCGCGCTCCCGATCGTCAACGAGAACGACACCGTCGCCACCGACGAGATCCGGTTCGGCGACAACGACCGGCTCGCCGCGCTCGTCGCTCATCTCGTCCGCGCCGATCTGCTGGTGCTCCTCTCCGACGTGGACGGGCTCTACGACGGCGACCCCAGCGCCCCGGGCACCTCACGGGTCGCCGAGGTGGCCGGCCCCGAGGATCTCGTGGGTGTCACGATCGGCAGCGCGGGGAAGGCGGGCGTCGGCACCGGCGGCATGGTCACCAAGGTCGAGGCCGCCCGGATCGCCACGGCCGCCGGAGTCCCGGTCGTCCTCACCTCGGCGAGCCGGGCCGCCGACGCCCTGGCGGGACGCGACACCGGTACGTACTTCCACCGCACCGGACGCCGCTCGGCGGACCGGCTGCTCTGGCTCGCCCACGCCTCCACCCCGCAGGGCTCGCTGACCCTCGACGACGGGGCCGTACAGGCGGTCGTCGAGCGGCACAGCTCGTTGCTGCCCGCCGGAATCGCCTCGGTCGAGGGCGAGTTCACCGCGGGCGACCCGGTGGAACTGCGTGACCTCGAAGGCCGTTCCGTGGCCCGTGGACTCGTCAACTTCGACGCCAAGGAGATTCCGCAGCTGCTCGGCCGATCCACCCGCGACCTGGCGCGGGAACTCGGTCCCGCGTATGAGCGCGAGGTCGTACACAGGGACGATCTCGTCGTCCTGCACCCCTGACAGACCCCCTGAAACGGCTGAAAGTCCAGCCTCGGGGCCGAGACCTTCACGAAAAGCGCCCCATCGTCGGCCGCGGACTGGTCAACTTTGTAACGGGGACACAGCGGGGTACAGCACAGCAACGCATTCACAGGAGGCCGCCGGTGAGACGAGCGCGCCCGGGGGCGCCGCCCCGAGGAACGGGTGGCCGGGCCCTGACCAGCATCGGAGCAGGTGTCGGCTTCGACGAGAGCAGGTCCTTGGACCGCGGGGACGACCGGACCACCGGGTCCGAGCCGACGGTGGTGAAGTCCGAGCCGACGGTGGTGAAGGAGGAGCGCACCCCGTCGAGACTGTGGCACATCACGCTCAGTGTCTCGGGCGCCGCCATTCCGCTGAAGGAGGTCAGACGCGGTCTCGAACAGCTCGCTCACGACCACCCCTTCCTGCTGACCAGCCGGTACGCCGATGACCACGCGGAGATCCGCTACTGGGAAGAGGCACGGGATCTGCACGATGCGGCGGCCGTCGCGCTGCGGCTGTGGGGAGAGCACCGCTCCACCGCCCGGCTCCCACCCTGGGAGATCGTCGGCCTGGAAGTCGTCGACCGCGAGACGTACCACCAGCGCGTGGCCGAGGGATACGGGCCGCCCCCGGCCGCCCCGGTCGGCGTGCATCCGTACTGAGCGCGGCGGCGGTCTCCGGGGCAGTTGTCTCGCATCACGGGATACATGACGGATGCCCGCAGTGTGCGCATTACTCTGCGGGCATGACCACGCTCTCGCCGTACGACAAGATGTCCCCGGTCGCCCAGGCCGCCTACCGGGCACGATCCGCCGCCGCCGACATCGCGCCGCTGCCGCGCGCGGCGAAGGACGACGCGCTACTGGCGATCGCGGACGCGCTGGAGATGCGGACGAGCGAGATCGTCGCGGCCAATGCTGAGGATGTCGCCCGCGCCCGCGAGGCCGGGACCAGCGAGTCGATCGTCGACCGGCTCACGCTCACCCCGGAGCGGATCCGCGCCATCGCTGCCGACGTACGGGACGTGGCGGCGCTGCCCGACCCGGTCGGCGAGGTCGTCCGCGGATCGACCCTGCCCAACGGCATCGACCTGCGTCAGGTCCGGGTGCCGCTCGGCGTGGTCGGGATCATCTACGAGGCCCGGCCCAATGTGACGGTCGACGCCGCGGCCCTCTGCCTGAAGTCGGGCAACGCCGTCCTGCTGCGCGGTTCGTCCTCCGCGTACGCCTCCAATGTCGCGCTGGTACAGGTGGTGCGCGACGCGGTCGGGGGCTCCGGCCTCCCGGCGGACGCGGTGCAACTGGTGCCGGGCGAGAACCGTGACTCGGTACGGGAGCTGATGCGGGCCCGCGGCCTCGTCGACGTCCTCATTCCACGCGGCGGCGCCTCGCTGATCCGTACGGTGGTTGAGGAATCTACCGTTCCGGTGATCGAGACGGGCACCGGCAACTGCCATGTGTACGTGGACGCGCAGACCGACCTCGACATGGCCGTCGACATCCTGATCAACTCCAAGGCGCAGCGCCCGAGCGTCTGCAACGCCGCCGAGACGCTCCTGGTCCACAAGGACGTCGCCGCGCAGTTCCTGCCGCGCGCCCTGGACGCGCTGGCTGACGTCGGGGTGACCGTGCACGGCGACGAGCGGGTCCTCGAATACGCCGAGGGGTCCAAGGCTACCGTGGTGGCGGCGACGCCGGAGGACTGGGAGACCGAGTACCTCTCGTACGACATCGCCGCGGCCGTCGTGGAGTCGCTGGACGCGGCCGTCGCGCACATCCGGCTCTGGTCCTCCGGTCACACCGAGGCGATCGTGACCACCTCCCAGGCGGCTGCCCGCCGCTTCACCCAGTTGGTGGACTCCACGACGGTGGCCGTGAACGCGTCGACGCGCTTCACCGACGGCGGTCAGTTCGGCTTCGGTGCCGAGATCGGCATCTCCACACAGAAGCTGCACGCCAGGGGCCCGATGGGCCTGCCGGAGCTCACCTCGACGAAGTACATCGTCACGGGCGACGGCCACGTGCGGTGACCGTCCGGGTTCGGTGAATGTTGCGGGCTCCCTGCCCAGAACGACCCGGCGGGGCTAGTCTGAAGCCGTGCCGGACGACGTGGGGGGCAGGCCGTTCCCGGACGGCTGGGAGCCCGACGACGACCGCGGGGGCGCGGACGAGGACTTCGCCACCGTGGTGTTCGACGAGGACTTCGTACGGGCCGCCGAGATCCATGAACCCACCGCCGTGGAGCGGCTCCTGGCGGCTGCGCAGGAGCGCGCCGAGGCCGAGGCATCCCGGGCGCGGGCGGGCGGCGGTCCGCCGGACGACGAGCTCTATGACGAGGGATACGGGCCGGGTGGCGGATACGGCCGCAGGAGCGCCTACGGCGACCCGCTCGCCCCCGATGACGACGACGCGTACGGCAGCGGCCCCTACGGGAGCCATGGCGGCGCTCTGCGCCCCTACCGAGGTGCGGCGCGCTGGCACCGGCCGGTGGCCTGGCTGCTCGCCGTGCTGATGGGGATCGGAATGGTCGCGCTGGCTTTCAGCGCCGTGTACCGCAACACCTCGGGCAACCGCCAGGACCCCACCCCGCCGCCCGCCACCACCGGCGTGGACAGCGCCCCCGGCCCCGCCCCCCAGCACCATCCCGTCGGCCTCGGCCGACTTTCCCCGCCCCACAGTCTCAGCGGTCCCCCACACGCGCTGAGAGGGCCGCTCCCGCAGGGGTAACTGTGCTTGTCATGCCGGCGCTTGTCATGTTCCCGGTCATGCATGCGCCGACGGTCTCCGCGTCCCTCGTCCGTCCTGTCCGGCGTACGCCGCGTCCTGCATCCCGTGCCCGCCCTTGTCTGCATGCGCCGACGGCCCTTCGCGCCCCATGCCCTCCCGTGCCCGTCCTGAGGGAGTTCGCCCGGCTCCGAGGGGTAACTCTCGGACGGTTCCCTCGCGGCTGGGCGTTTACCCCGGTCGTAATCGACCTACCCTGAAGGTGTGATCCCTCTCTCCGAGGGGGCTTCTCACTCGTCCGTACATGCGTGGTCATGCGACGTCATGCAAACCCATGACGGGCAGGCCCTGTCCGAAGCCATCCGGCCGAAGCAGAGCGGAGCGTTTCGACCTCGGTCGGTGACGTGGAGTCGGGAGAAGTCATGTCAGACCGCGGAGAACCACCAGAAGGTCCGCCCGAGAGCGCGCCAGGCGGCGGTGAGGACGAGTACCGGTCACTCGTCTTCGACGAGTCGTTCGTGCGTGCTGCCCGGCTGAAGGAATTCTCCGCCCAGGAGCGCATGGGGGACCACGCCCGTGCCGTACGCAGTCTCCCGCCCCGGGGCTTCCGAGCCGGTTCCAAGGCCGCCGTCGCCCTGGTCCTCCTGATCGCCCTGGCCTTCGCGACGGCCGTGTACATGGGTTTCCGTCACCCGTACCAGGCGCCCACCGCCAGAAGGGTCGAACCTCTGAGGTCGACCGTCGTACCCCTGGCCCCCCAGGGGGCCGTACCCGGCGGAAACGCCGCCGACCTCCTTGCGAAGAGCCCCGCCGCACAGTTCGGAAAAGGTGCCGAGGGCATCAATCTGCCGGTGATCCGGCGGACGGACAACTTCTCGGACAGTCAGGTGGCGACGGCCCTGACCACGGTCAAGGACTACCTGGTGGCGTCCTCGCTCGATCCCGACGTTCTCACCGGCGATGCGGTGCGGCCGGTGGAACTGCTGCTCGACCCGGACCAGATGGCCCAGTTCGACCGCAGCATGAACCGTCCGGATGACGACGGACAGCATGCCGCGAGCGGCTGGCTCGTGCGGTTCGACCCGGCGAAGGTGGCACTGGCAGGTCCGGACATACGGGTCCGGGGCACCCTGAGCTACAGCGAGGCGGGGGCCGACACTCTGGAGGTGGTGTCGGACCACACCTTCACCTACACGCTCAGCCCGGCCGTCTCGGGGCCCCAACAGACAGACGGAGCCTCGCTCTTCACCGTACGGCGCGAGCTGCACTTCCGCTTCGACCGGGAAGACCTGCGGCTGCACCGGCTGGAGCTGCGCACCAGCTATGTCCAGGCCGGACCGCAGGCGTGCTCGGCGGACACCACCGGCGCGCTGAGGCCGCTGCTCGCCGGGCAGCGCGCCGCTTCCCGAGGCCCGGCGGCCACCGACCCGTACGCCACGGGCCGGCCCACGGCGGCGCTCTGCGGGACGCTGACGCTCAGTTCCCCGACGTCCCCGGCCCATCAGGAGTCCGAGGCTCCTCCTGCCGCGCAGAGCCTGCGGAACCATCCGTAGCGTCGCCCTTGCCGGCTGCGCCCCCGCCCTGGCCGGTGAACTTGTCACGGAGCTTGCCGCCCAGGTCTCCGGCGCCCCCGGCTATGTCGCCGACCAGCTTCATCAGCGGATCCTTGCTGGTGCGCACCGTGTCCGCGTAGTGCGCCGCGGACTCCCGGAAGGAGTCCGTCACCGAGGTTTCCTTGTCCTCGTCGCGCCGCGGGTAGTGGCCGTCCATGATCCGCTGGTAGTCGCGGGTCTCGGACCACTTCTTCAGCTCGGCCGCGCGCACCGCGGTGAAGGGGTGCGAGCGGGGCAGCAGATTGAGGATCTTGAGCACCGAGTCGCGCAGATCGCCGTCCTTCTCGTACTCGTCGGCCTGGGCGAGGAAGGCGTCCACATTCATCTCGTGCAGATGATTGCCGCCCGCGATCTTCATCAGGCCGCGCATCGACGCCTGTAGATCCTGGCCGACGAGCATCCCCGCCCGGTCGGCCGACAGCTCCGACTTGCGGAACCACTCGCGCAGTGCCGTAACGATCGCCATGATTGCGACATTGCCGAGCGGGATCCAGGCCACCTTCAGCGCAATATTGGTGAGGAAAAGCAGGATCGTGCGGTACACGGCGTGGCCGGAGAGGGCGTGTCCCACCTCGTGGCCGATGACGGCCCGCATCTCCTCCTCGTCGAGCAGCTCCACCAGTCCCGTCGTCACCACGATGATCGGCTCGTCGAGACCGATGCACATGGCATTGGGCTGCGGGTCCTGGCTGACGTACATCGGCGGGACCTTCTCCAGGTCCAAGATGTAACAGGCGTCCCGCAGCATGTCGTTGAGATGGACGAACTGCGCGTCGCTCACCCGGACGGAGTCGGAGAGGAAGAGCAGTCGCAGGCTGCGCTCGGGCAGCAGACCGCTCAGCGTCTTGAACACGGTGTCGAAACCGCTCAGCTTGCGCAGGGCCACCAGGGCCGAGCGGTCCGCCGGGTGTTCGTAGGCCCGGGACGAGATCCCTGCGAAACGCCTGCGCTGCCTGCTCGGCACGCTCTCGTGGCTCTCGTGGCTGTGTTCGGTCATGAATGGGCCCCCTGTTCGTACGAGACGTCGCTCGCCCCCTGACAAATCCCAGCGTAGGTGCTGGGGCTACGGTGTGCGGGGGGCTGTGGATAACTGAGGAGACGCCCGACATGCCGCATACCGTTGCTCTGCTCGCCGCCGCATCCGAGGATCAAGGGCCCGGCAACACGCTCCGCATCGTGCTGCTCGCCTCGCTCGTCGGAGCCGTCCTCCTGGCCTGGTTCCTCCTCCGCGGATACCGCAACGACGACAACAACGACTGAGTCGTCGTGAGCGTGCCCGGGGCGCCCGCATACGATGTGCGCGACGTCTTCCTTCCGACTCCCGATCGATAGGTCCTGCCGAAGATGAGCCTCACGAGCACCGCGCACCAGCTGGCCACTCTCGCCTCCGAGGGCGGCGAGCACGGTGGCAACCACGAAAGCCTCAGCCCGTATCTCACCGGGGGTGGTGCGTTCGTTGCTCTGCTGCTCCTGCTCTGGATCACCACTCGCTTCAACCGCGACCGCTGAGCCGAAGGCGTACAGCTGTGCCAGTAGGCTCTGCACGCATGGGAGAGCAGGAAGTGCCTACCGGCCGCAGAAAGCGCCGAATCGGCGTGATGGGCGGGACGTTTGACCCGATTCATCATGGACACCTGGTGGCGGCCAGCGAAGTGGCCGCCCAGTTCCACCTCGACGAGGTGATCTTCGTTCCGACCGGGCAGCCGTGGCAGAAGAGCCACAAGCACGTCTCCCCGGCCGAGGACCGCTATCTGATGACGGTCATCGCGACGGCGTCCAACCCGCAGTTCTCGGTCAGTCGGAGCGACATCGACCGCAGCGGGCCGACGTACACCATCGATACGCTGCGGGACCTGCGCGCGATTCACGGCGACGCGGACCTCTTCTTCATCACCGGCGCCGACGCGCTTTCCCAGATCCTCACCTGGCGGGACGCCGACGAACTGTTCTCGCTCTCCCACTTCATCGGTGTGACGCGGCCGGGGCATGTGCTCACGGACGCCGGACTGCCGGAGGGCGGGGTCTCCCTCGTGGAGGTGCCCGCGCTGGCGATCTCGTCCACAGACTGCCGTGAGAGGGTCGCGCAGGGGGAGCCGGTCTGGTATTTGGTGCCGGACGGTGTGGTCCGCTACATCGACAAGCGCCAGCTGTACCGCGGCGAATGAGCCACGCAGAGGGGCACCGGTGAACGACCGACAGAACCCGTACGACCCGTATTACCAGCAGCCGCAGATCATCGGCTACGACGATTACGGGCAGCCGGTGTACCAGCAGCCCGGGCAACAGACATACGACCCGTATGCGCCTCAGCAGCAGCCGCATCAGACCGACCAGGGGTACGGATACGACCCGTACGCCCAGCAGCAGCAGCCGCAGCCGCAGCCGCAGCCGCAGCCGCAGCCGCAGCCGTACGACCCGTATGCCCAGCCTCAGCCTCAACAGCCCGTGCAGCCGCAGCCGTACGACCCGTACGCACAGCCTCAGCCTCAACAGCCCCAGTCTCAGCAGCCGCAACAGCCCCAGCAGCAGGCGTACGGCGGCTACGACGGCTATGGCTACGACACCGGCCGACAGCCCGCCGCGGTCGACACCACCCAGCAGTGGAACATCCCGCAGCAGGCCGCCGCGCAGCCGTCCCCGCCTGCACCCGCGCCGTCCCCGCAGGCATCCGGGGCCGAGCCCGGCTTCGAGGCCGGGCCGGAACCGGCCGTCCCCGGACAGCGCCGCGCCGACCGCGACTACGGCACCGAGCAGTTCGCCTTCATCGAGGAGCCCGACGAGGACTCCGAAGATGTCATCGACTGGCTGAAGTTCACCGAGAGCCGCAGCGAGCGGCGCGAGGAGGCACGGCGTCGCGGCCACAACCGCATGATCGCCCTGATAGTCGTGGTGGTCCTGGTGGTGGTCGGCGGCGTCGGTTACCTCTGGTCCGCCGGAAAGATCCCCGGCCTCTCCGACTCGGAGAAGGACAACACGGCATCGACGGGCCCGCAGCAGCGGGACGTCATCGTGGTCCATCTGCACGACACCAAGAAGGGCGGCACCTCCACGGCACTGCTCGTCGACAACGTGACGACGAAGCAGGGGACCACGGTCCTGCTCCCCAACTCGCTCGCGGTCTCCGACGACGATGGCGTCACGACCACCCTCGGCAAGTCCGTCGAGGACGACGGAACCACCGGCACCCGCGAGTCCATCGACACACTGCTCGGCACCAGAATCGGCGGTACGTGGCGGCTCGACACCCCGTATCTGGAGACCCTCGTCGATCTGGTCGGCAACATCGAGGTCGACACCGACACCGATGTGCCCGACACGAAGAAGAGTGCTCCCCCTCTGGTGAAGAAGGGCGAGGCGCAGACCCTGAGCGGTCAGATGGCCGTCGCGTACGCCACCTACCGGGCGCCCGGTGAGGCCGAGACCAAGCAGCTCATGAGGTTCGGGGAGGTGCTGCGGGGCGTTCTGCGGAAGATCTCGGACGACCCGAAGGCCGCCACGGTCACCGTGCAGACGCTGGCGCAGATCCTCGATCCGTCGCTCCCCGAGAAGGACCTCGGCGCCTCTCTGGCGAAGCTCGCCCAGCATGCCAAGGTAGGCGACTACAAGACGGCGCTTCTGCCGGTGCAGGCCGACGGCACACTCACCGAAGCGGCCACCGAGAGCGTCGTCAAGGACATTCTGGGCGGCACGGTGAAGGCTCCGGAGGCTGACGCGGCGGTGCGGGTCGGAGTCAAGAACGCCACTGGCGGCAAGGACGGCGCGGAATCCGCTCGGATCAAGCTGGTCAACGGCGGCTATGCCTTCGTCGGAGGCGGAACGGCCGAGACCGTGGCGATGTCCGAGGTCGTCTACAAGACCGCGGCGGACAAGGAGAAGGCGACGCAGGTCGCCAAGACGCTGGGCCTGCCGACGAGCGCGGTGAAGCAGGGCAAGCCCGCCGCGAACGCGGATGTGTCCGTCGTGCTCGGCCAGAACTACGAGGTCGAATGACCGGGACCGCACCGCCCGGATGATGTCGATTCGATCTTCGAACGTTCGCTGCGTGGGCTGTCGGCGGTCCGTGAGACCCTAGAGGTTGATCTGACCGCCGACGAAAGCCTGCTTGTGACCGCCACGGACCGCTCCATCGAGCTCATCAACGCCGCCGCTCAGGCGGCCGCCGACCGCCTCGCGCACGACGTCATCGCGTACGACGTCAGCGACGTGCTGTCGATCACAGACGCCTTCCTGCTGGCCTCGGCCCCCAACGACCGCCAGGTCAAGTCGATCGTCGACGAGATCGAGGAGCGGCTCCAGAAGGAGCTCGGCGCCAAGCCGGTGCGCCGCGAGGGCGACCGCGACGCCCGCTGGATCCTCCTCGACTACGTCGACATCGTCATCCACGTCCAGCACAGCGAGGAGCGGGTCTTCTACGCGCTGGAGCGCCTCTGGAAGGACTGCCCCGAGATCGCGCTTCCCGAGGACGCCGTCAAGACCCGAGGCAAGGCCGAGGAGCACGCCCAGCTCACCGGCAGTACGGAAGGTGAGCAGAGCTGAAAGGCAGCGGAAGCGGCAGGGGCCGCAGGATCGTTCTCTGGCGACACGGCCAGACGGCATGGAATCTGGAGCGCCGGTTCCAGGGCTCCACGGACATCACGCTCACCGACGCCGGAGTCGGGCAGGCCCGGCGGGCCGCCCGGCTGCTCGCCTCGTTGAAGCCGCATGCCATCGTCGCCTCCGATCTGCAGCGGGCGGCGGCCACGGCCGCTGAGCTCGCTGCGGTCACCGGCCTCGAAGTCGCACACGACGCGGGGCTGCGCGAGACCTACGCGGGCGCCTGGCAGGGCCTCACCCACGAGGAGATCGTCGGGCAGTACGGCGAGCAGTACGCCGCATGGAAGCGCGGCGAGCCCGTGCGCCGCGGCGGCGGTGAGCTGGAGACCGAGGTCGCCGACCGGGCCGCCCCCGTCGTACTCGGACACGCCGACAAGCTGCCCGACAGCGGCACGCTCGTCGTGGTCAGTCACGGCGGCACCATCCGCACCACCATCGGTCGGCTGCTGGGTCTGGAGTCGCACCACTGGGAAGGTCTCGGTGGGCTCTCCAATTGCTGCTGGTCAGTGCTGGGCGAGGGCGCGCGCGGCTGGCGCCTGCTGGAGCACAACGCCGGCACACTGCCCGAGCCGGTACTCGGCGACGACACCTAGGAATGCCGGGACCTGCCCATGGGGGCCAGCCCTGGACGGCGCTCGGAGACGATCTTCGGGGGGCGTCGGCCGGATTTCACTTTCTGGCTGGTCACAGGCTAAAGTTCTTCTTGTTCGCAGCGCGGAAACGCAGGGAAACATAGCGAACAGCGGGGCTATAGCTCAGTTGGTAGAGCGCCTGCATGGCATGCAGGAGGTCAGGAGTTCAATTCTCCTTAGCTCCACAATCAAGATCCCGTTCCCGCCAGGGGACGGGATCTTTGCGTTCCCCCTGGGCGCCGTGCTTGCTCCTGGCCGTCCGATCGCCCTGACCGTTCCTCCGGTTACGCCTCTCGGCGCCGCCGCAGCGCCGCCACCATGACCGGCAGCTCCTGGGCCCAATGGGCAACGGGACAGGGCGGAAGTCCAGCCGGAGGGTGCGCGCCACGGCCTCCAGGACCTGCGGCGACGCGTTGATCGGACGCCCCTGTTCCAGTCAGCTGTATCAGGTGATACCGGCGCCGGAGAGCTGTGCGACCTCCTCGTGGCGCAGGCCCGGGGTGCGGCAGCGCAGTCCGGGCGCCATGCCTACATCGGCGGGATTCACCCGCGCCCGGCGGTTGCGCAGAAAGGCCGCGAGCTCCGGATGCCTCAGGTGCCCGTCCTGCTGATGTGTCGTCACCGTTGTCACGCCCCCATCGTCGTTGCCCCGCACGGGAGTTACCAGGTGCTGTCAGTGCCGCATCAGCGGGCTCAATCACCGACGCCGGGCTGGGCGGTCTGCTCGGACACGGCCGGGCCCATCCGGTCGCACTCGCCGTCTTCACCGCTGCTTCGCCGACCTGCGGACTCGCGGCGGAAGCCGGGCAGTTGATTGCCTTGCGGCTGATCCAGGGAGCGGGTGCGGCGGTGATGATTCCGCAGGTGCTCAGCCTCGTCCAGCGCCACTTCGCCGACGAGGCGCGGATCCGGGCGCTCGGTCCTACCGCGCGGTTGGGCTACTCGGCGCTGCGCGTGGGGCTGATGTTCGCACCGACCGCGCTGGTATTCGGTGTGATCGGGCTGATTTGGCGCCGGTGGTTCGCGCGGATTCAAGGGGCCCTGGTTCCGGGCGGGTTCGTCCTGATGACTGTTGCCTCCGTGGCCGTCGGGCTGTTGATGCGTGACGGCGGCGGCGGACCCTGGCTGTATGTGGCCTTCGTGGCCATGGGCAGCGGCATGGTGTTGGGCTTCAATCCCACCCTTACAAGTGCGTTGGCGAATGTACGTCCTGAGGACGTGGCTGATGCGAGCGGTGTACTGGTGACCGTCACCCAGCTCGGTCAGCTGACCGGTGTCGCGGCATTCGGCACGCTCTGCCTCAACCACCTTGATACGTCAGGGGTTCAGGGGTTTGGGCATGCGCTGTGGGTATGCGCTCTCGGGCTCTCGGTGGCGGCGATTGCGGGCGCGTCGGCGGATCTCGTACGGCGTCGGTGACCGGCCGGATATCCGGCGGGCTGACCCCCTTGCGGGGTCATGGCAGAATCGGATTGCCGGAGGGGGCGACGGACCGAACGGGAGGGAGCGCGCGATGCCTGCGAGCCGCCACGAGGTCCCGGACCTGCCCCTTGTCCCCGAACGCCGCGCCCGTCGTCCTGCTGGTGGTCCGTCCCGTGCGGCCCAAGTGCTCGGCGAGAACGGCGGAGTCTCCAGTGCGTGCACCGCCCGCGGCCAAAGCCGGAGCTGACCCATGGGTGTACACAGGCGGAAGTGCGACTGGTGCGGCAGTGGTACGCCCATCGTCAGGGACATGGATCCGATCAATCCGGACTACCAGTACTGGTGCGAGGAGTGTGCGCGGGCGCTGGTCATAAAGGGCGACCCGATCGAGACCTACCGGGAACTTGAGGGGGAGCCGATCTACGGGCGGCTGCTGGAGGAGCACTGCACGCTCAAGCGTTTCTACTCCTTCGCCACTGCGTGAATCCCCGTGTCGCCACTCGACCAAGCTGTCGCAAAATCGGTCAAAGCGGATCGGATGGGAAACGATTTGGTGGAGTGGTGGGGTCACCGGTAATGTTCTCGATGTCGCCGCGGGAAACCAGGCGGCACACAGCACGGGGCTATAGCTCAGTTGGTAGAGCGCCTGCATGGCATGCAGGAGGTCAGGAGTTCAATTCTCCTTAGCTCCACAGTGAAGAAATGAGAAGCGAGTCATCCTCACAGGGTGACCCGCTTCTCGTGTGTGTACGTCAATCGCGACCACTGCCAAGAGCCTTCCGGCCGATGTGCGGAGGGCGCCGCGGGGCGTCCCGCCTCCTCCTCGGTCCGGTGTGCCCGTAGCGACGGGCCCCGATCCGGGCGGCGAGGGCGAGCTGTGCGTACGTCTCCGCGTTCGACAGCGGGGTCGGTGCGCCCGAGCCCCCGACTCGGCGGCGCACTCTCGACGGCCGGGCGGCAGCGCGGGGCCGCCGCCCGCCGCCCGGATGGCTGCCGAGGCATCGCCGGAGGCCATCCGCTCAGGGGCGCGCACCACCCCGGGCGCACAACTGCCGGCCCCGCCGTTCGGACAGGCCACGCGCGGCCAGGGCGGCGCGCACGGGGGCCTCCGTGGAGTTACGGGTGGCGGCGACGATCAACGTACGGGCGCCCAGCGCCTCGGCGGCCAGGAGCGCGCCGTCCAGGAAGCGATGCCGCACGTACCACCGGGTCCGGTTCGGCGGAAAGAGCGTCGCGCGCCGATCGGCACCACATGCCCGAGCGCGACCTTCATGGCGACGTGGAGCAGCAGGAAGCCGAGTGAGGCGGCGGCAGAGGCCCGGTGGACGCCCTGACCGGGCAGCCGCTGCCGTGAGGGTCGCTCCCGCCGTCCTGTCCATGGATCGGCCGTGCCCGGCCCGGCTCCGGAGCTGTGCGGTACCCTGACGCCATGCGTGCCGTACGCCTTCTGCTTAGCGAGCCGCGCTGATCAGTCCCGACCGGTGAGAATGCCTGGTCGGAATCGGCGCGGCGTCCCCTCCTGTGCGAGGGGATTTTTCGTTTCCGTGAACGTGTGTCCGTAGACGTGGGCGCCGGCAGATGACGATCGATGGAGCTTTGAGGATCATGAGCGAGACGAATTCCGCAGCCGAGACGGCTGCGCCGCACCGCTACACGGCGGCGATGGCCGCCGACATCGAGGCACGCTGGCAGGACTTCTGGGACGCCGAGGGCACGTACGAGGCGCCGAATCCGACCGGTGACCTGGCGGACAATCCGGAACAGGCCGCCAAGCCGAAGAAGTTCATCATGGACATGTTCCCGTACCCCTCGGGTGCGGGCCTGCACGTCGGTCACCCGCTCGGCTACATCGCCACCGATGTCTTCGCCCGCCACCAGCGGATGACCGGGCACAACGTGCTGCACACCCTGGGCTTCGACGCCTTCGGCCTGCCCGCGGAGCAGTACGCCGTGCAGACCGGTACGCACCCGCGGGTCTCCACCGAAGCCAACATCGAGAACATGACCGCTCAGCTGCGCCGGCTGGGCCTGGGCCACGACAAGCGCCGCTCGTTCGCCACGATCGAGTCGGAGTACTACAAGTGGACCCAGTGGATCTTCCTGCAGATCTTCAACTCCTGGTACGACACCGAGGCCGACCGGGCCCGCCCGATCGCCGAGCTGGTCGCACAGTTCGAGAGCGGTTCGCGCCCCACCCCGGACGGCCGCCCCTGGGGTGAGCTGGCCGCGGCCGAGCGCGCTGACGTCCTGGGTGAGTACCGCCTGGCGTACGCCTCCGACGCGCCCGTCAACTGGTCGCCGGGCCTGGGCACCGTACTGGCCAATGAGGAGGTGACGGCCGACGGCCGCTCCGAGCGCGGCAACTTCCCCGTCTTCAAGGCCAAGCTGCGCCAGTGGAACATGCGCATCACCGCCTACGCCGACCGGCTGCTGAACGACCTGGACGGGCTGGACTGGCCCGAGGCCATCAAGCTGCAGCAGCGCAACTGGATCGGGCGTTCCGAAGGCGCGCGCGTCGACTTCCCGGTCGACGGGGCAGGCGACATCACCGTCTTCACCACCCGCCAGGACACCCTGTTCGGTGCCACCTACATGGTGCTGGCGCCCGAGCACGAGCTGGTCGAGCGGATCATTCCGTCCGCCTGGCCCGAGGGCACCCACCCGGTGTGGACCGGCGGACACGCGTCCCCGGCCGAGGCCGTCACCGCATACCGCAAGCTGGCCGCCGCCAAGTCCGACGTGGAGCGGCAGGCCGAGGCCAAGGACAAGACCGGTGTCTTCACCGGTGCGTACGCGACCAACCCGGTCAGTGGCGAGAAGGTGCCCGTCTTCATCGCCGACTACGTCCTGATGGGCTACGGCACCGGCGCGATCATGGCCGTACCGGCGCACGACGCGCGCGACTTCGCTTTCGCGCGCGCCTTCGAGCTGCCGATGCGCTGTGTCGTCCAGCCGTCGGACGACCGCGGCACGGATCCCTCGACATGGGACGACGCCTTCGCCTCGTACGAAGCGAAGCTGGTCAACTCCGCCAATGACGAGGTCTCGCTGGACGGTCTGGGCGTCGTCGACGCCAAGGCGAAGATCACCGAGTGGCTGAAGGCGCACGGCGTCGGTGAGGGCACCGTCAACTTCCGGCTGCGCGACTGGCTGTTCAGCCGCCAGCGCTACTGGGGCGAGCCCTTCCCGATCGTCTACGACGAGGACGGCATCGCCCACCCGCTGCCCGAGTCGATGCTGCCCCTGGAGCTGCCGGAGGTCGACGACTACTCGCCGCGCACCTTCGACCCGGAGGACGCCGACACCCAGCCCGAGACCCCGCTGTCCCGGAACGCCGACTGGGTCAACGTCACCCTGGACCTGGGCGACGGCAACGGCCCGAAGAAGTACCGCCGCGAGACCAACACCATGCCCAACTGGGCGGGCTCCTGCTGGTACGAGCTGCGCTACCTGGACCCGAACAACGACCGGCAGCTGGTCGACCCGGCGATCGAGCAGTACTGGATGGGCCCGCGCGAGGGGCAGCCGACCGGTGGTGTCGACCTGTACGTCGGCGGCGCCGAGCACGCCGTACTGCATCTGCTGTACGCCCGCTTCTGGTCCAAGGTGCTGCACGACCTGGGGCACATCTCGTCCGCCGAGCCGTTCCACAAGCTGTACAACCAGGGCATGATCCAGGCGTTCGTCTACCGGGACAGCCGCGGCATCGCGGTCCCGGCGGCCGAGGTCGAGGAGCGGGACGGAAAGTTCTACTACCAGGGCGAGAAGGTCAGCCGCGTCCTGGGCAAGATGGGCAAGTCCCTGAAGAACGCTGTCACGCCGGACGAGATCTGCGCCGAATACGGTGCCGACACGCTGCGCCTGTACGAGATGGCGATGGGCCCCCTGGACGTGTCGCGGCCGTGGGACACGCGTGCCGTCGTCGGTCAGTACCGGCTGCTGCAGCGGCTGTGGCGCAACGTCGTGGACGAGGAGACCGGTGAGGTCACCGTTGTGGACACGGAACCGGACGAGGAGACGCTGCGGGCACTGCACAAGGCGATCGACGGGGTCGGCCAGGACATGGCCGGGATGCGCTTCAACACAGCCATCGCCAAGGTCACCGAGCTGAACAACCACCTGACCAAAGCGGGCGGCCCGCTGTCCCGGAGTGTCGCCGAGTCACTGGTGCTGCTGATGGCGCCGCTGGCGCCGCACATCGCCGAGGAGCTGTGGCGCCGACTGGGCCACACCGAGTCGGTCGTGCACCAGGACTTCCCGGTCGCCGACCCGGCGTACGTCGTGGACGAGACCGTGACCTGCGTCGTGCAGGTCAAGGGCAAGGTCAAGGCACGCCTGGAGATCTCCCCGTCGATCGCGGACGAGGAACTGGAAGCGCTGGCCCTGGCCGACCCGGCCGTGGTCGCGGCGCTGGACGGTGCGGGGATCCGCAAGGTGATCGTGCGGGCGCCGAAGCTGGTCAACATCGTCCCGGCGTGACGGTGCCGACCGTCCTCGCGTGAGGGTGTGCGTGAGGGCGCTCATCGTCCCGGCGTGACGGTCGTCGCGCAGCCGCCGGTTGCTGTGCGGAAATGTGGGGGTGTTCCCCTACGGGCAGGTTGGGGGTTTCGAAGGAACCCTCGGCCTGCCCTTTCCGTTTACGGTGGAGGGGCCGGCACCCGGCAGACGAAACGACATCCGAGGGGCGCTCATGGAAGCCGTGATCCTGATTCTGGGGTTGCTCTTTTTCGCGTTCATCGCCCTGGGCGTGTACGCCGGCGTCAAAGCCATCGGCGTGGCGAAGCGCGGTGTGGACCGCACGATCACCCAGGCACGCCGCACCGTCGAGGACACCGCGCTGCGGGCGAAGCGCTATGGCCAGGCGGGCGTGGGCGGAGAGCTGGCACAGTTGCGGCTCGCGCTGCGCACATCCATGCGGGCCACGCAGGAGGCATTGGAGACGGGAGTCGTCGAAGACGCCTCGCTCTCGGAGACACTGGGCCTCTTTCAGCGGCTGAGTGTGCACGGGCGCGAGCTGGACGAGGAGCTGAAGAGACTGGAGCGCGAGCCCGACCGGGCGACGGTCGCCTCGCTGCTGCCGGGCCTGAAGCAGCGTACGGAGCGGATCACGCACTCTGCGGATTCGCTGCGCTGGGCCGCGCGTGACCGGGCACGGCAGTTCACCGATGACGATTTGACAGTGCTGAATGAGCAGATCGACATGGAGGCGGGGGCGCTGCGGCACTGGACGGTGGAGCCGGACCAGTCGGTTCGCGGGCAGGAGCACGAACAACCGCAGGGCGATGGGTGCGACAAGGGACAAGGACAGGGCGGTCGACAAGGGCAGGAGCAGGGGCGTGGGCAGGCCGACGACGTGGCGCAGGCGATCACGGCTCCGGACCCGCGACGGCAGACCGAATACCCGTGGCAGAAGGCAGCTCGGCCCGAAACGACGAACTGAGACGTTCGATGACCGGCGGTGACAGGATGCGGTCCGAAGCGATCACGAGCGATCATTCGGTCGGGGTCGGACTGCCGAGCCGTGGACGCGCCAGGTAACCTCCCGCTCATGTCCCGCCATGTCGCGATCGTCACCGATTCCACGGCCTACCTGCCGCCAGAGACGATGGAGCGGCATGCCATCACCGCGGTGCCGCTGACCGTAGTCCTCGGTGATCAGGCTCTGGAGGACGGCACCGAGATCTCGGCCCGTTCCCTCGCGGTGGCGCTCCAGAAACGTCGCCCCGTGACGACTTCCCGGCCCAGCCCGGAGGTGTTCGCCGCCGCATACCGGGCGGCTGCCGGGGCCGGAGCCACCAGCGTCGTCTCGCTGCACCTCTCGGCCGAGATCTCGGGCACGTACGATGCCGCTCTGCTCGCGGCGAAGGACGCACAGGTTCCGGTACGGGTGGTGGACACCGGGATGGTCGCCATGGCTCTGGGATTCTGCGCCCTGGCGGCGGCGGAGACGGCGGAGGCGGGCGGAAGCCTGGACGAGGCCGTCGCAGCCGCGGAGAAGCGGGCCGCGGGCACCTCCGCGTACTTCTACGTGGACACACTGGACTATCTGCGCCGTGGCGGTCGTATCGGCGCAGCACAGGCACTGCTGGGATCGGCACTCGCCGTGAAGCCGCTGCTCCAGCTGGACGACGGCCGTATCGAACTGCTGGAGAAGGTACGGACGGCCTCGAAGGCGATCGCGCGCCTGGAGGAGATCGTCGCGGAACGGGCGGGCAGCGGCCGGGTGGACATCGCCGTGCATCACCTCGCGGCACCCGAGCGGGCTGAGCGGCTCGCCGAGCGGCTGCGCGAGCGGGTGCCGGGTCTGGTCGATCTGCATGTCAGCGAGGTGGGCGCGGTGATCGGTGCGCACACCGGACCCGGTCTGCTCGGGGCAGTGGTGTCGCCGCGCTGAAGCCGGTTCGCCGACCTTGCTTCTTGATCCTGTTTCTTGATCTTGCTTCTTGGGCTTCGTGCCTCGCAATTCGTTTCCTGGGCCTCACTCCTCGGGGTGGTCGAGATATCCACAACTGGTCGGTTGTCCACCGGAATCAGGTGTGCGCAGCGGGTTCGGGAGGATGTGCCTACCGTCGTGAGGCATGGCTCCCCGATCACATCGTGCAATCAGCGGTAGCAGTAGCGGCAGTGGCCCCGGCAGCGGAGGCGGCAGTGGCCCTGGTCGTGCCCCGGCCTCGGACGGGCGCGCCCGTGGCGGTCCCGGCTTCGGCCCCGGACGGCGACGGCCTTCGCGTGAGCGTGCGGACCCCGTGGCGGCGGCTTCGCGCCGTCGGGCGGACGCCCTCATGGGAGGTGCGTACGCGGGACGGGTCGCGAGGCCTGTGCTGGGGGTGGTCGCGGCTCCGGCTTCCGCTCCGGTGTCGGCCCCGAGCCCGCCCTCGACGCCAAGTCCCGCTACGGCCTCGACGGCGACCTCGGCTCCTGCGCCGGCCTCGATGTCGACCTCGGCTCCGGCGCCGGACGGTGCCGGAGTGCCGGGGCGGTGGGAGCGGGTGGTTCCCGCGCTGAGGGAGCGGATTCCGGTGTGGCTGCAGCTCAGATGCGGTCTGGAGTCAAGGACCCTCGCCGCGCTGGCCGTTGTCCTGATCGCGGCCGCAGCCTTCGCCGCGGTGCATTTCTGGTCCGCGCGCCCCCACTCCGTACGCGCTCCTGAACCGGTCAATGAGGTCGCGCAGGCCCGGACTTCGGTCCCGGCGCCGGATGACGCCGCAGTGCCCGAGCCGTCACCGGGGCCGCCACCCACGACAGGGCCGGGCGGGCACGTCGTCGTCGATGTGGGCGGGAAGGTGCGAAGGCCGGGGATTCATCAACTGCCGTCCGGTGCGAGGGTCGCCGATGCGCTGCGTGCGGCGGGCGGAGTCCGGCCAGGTGTCGACCTCACCGGGCTCAACCGGGCGCGGGTGCTCATGGACGGGGAACAGATCGTGGTGGGTGCCCCATCCGGCCCGCCTGCCGCCAGTGGTGCGGGAGGAGCCGCTACGGGCGGCAGCGGCAGTGCCACGACCGGACCGGTCAGCCTCAACCGCGCAACCGTCGAACAACTCGACACCCTGCCCGGTGTCGGCCCGGTTCTCGCCCAGCACATCATCGACTACCGCGCACAGCACGGCGGTTTCCGTTCCGTCGATGAGCTCCGCGAGGTCAACGGGATCGGCGACCGCCGGTTCGCCGACCTCCAACCATTGGTGGGGCCATGAAACACCTGGACGTCCATGCGGCGTCGGGCCGACGGCTGGGTGTCTCCGATCCGCGGCAGGAGGGCCCGGTCGACCTTCGGCTGGTCCCGCCGGCCATGGCGGCCTGGGCCGGAGCGGCGCTTGCTCTGAGTGCGCCGGGGCGGTGGACGACGGTGGGCGTGATGCTCTGCATCGGCGCAGCCATGGTGCTTCTGGCGATGTCGGGAGCATCGGCAACCCGTGCGATGCGCAGGCTGTCGGCCGACATCGGGGGAGGCGCGGCAGGCGAGGAAAGTCCGGTACGCAACCGGCGACGGCCGCACACCACCACAACCGCGACCGCCACCGCTGCCGCGCTGCTCTGTGCGGCAGCCGGGGCCGCGTCGGCCGGGTTGCATGCCGCGGACGTACGGCAGGGGCCGATCCAGGGGCTGGCCCAGCGGTTCGCGAGGGTCGACGCAGAGGTGACGGTGACGTCCGACGCACGGCAGACCCGGCCCCGGGTGCGAGGCGACCACAGCACGCCCGCCTCGCTCCTCATGGACGCCGAGATCACACGGCTGACCGGGCGCGACGGTGCGGTCACCCGGCTGCGTACGCCAGTGTTGCTGATCGTCTCGCCCGGCGGATCGATGGCGCGGTGGCAGAAGTTGCTCCCTTCCACGCAACTGCACATCGGCGGCCGACTGGCTCCATCGATGCACGACGGGGAGCGCAATGCCGCCGTACTGCGGCCGGAGGGCAAGGGCCCGCCCCGCATCACCGGGCCTCCCACCTTTGTCCAGCGCATGGCGGGTGCTCTGCGTGGCGGTCTGCGGCAGGCGACCGAGCGGCTCGATCCCGATGCGCGGGCGCTTCTTCCGGGCCTGGTCGTCGGCGACACCTCACGGGTCACCCCCGAACTGCACGATGCCTTCCAGGCGGCCGACCTCACCCACTTGATGGCGGTCTCCGGTGCCAACCTGGCAATCCTGCTCGTCCTCCTGATCGGACCGCCGGGCACGGCGTTGCGCGTCGAACGCCGCGGTCTGGCACCCCGGTTGGGAATCACGCTGCGGATGACGGCTTTGCTCGGCGGCGGCCTCACACTCGCCTTCGTCATCGTCTGCCGCCCCGAGCCGAGCGTGCTACGTGCTGCGGCCTGCGGACTGATCACCCTGCTCGCCATCGGCACGGGGCGCCGCAGGTCCCTGATCCCCGCGCTGGCAGCTGCGGTCCTGCTGCTGGTGCTGTACGACCCGTGGATGGCGCGCAGTTACGGCTTCGTCCTCTCCGTCCTGGCCACCGGCGCCCTGCTCACCATCGCCCCGAAGTGGAGCGACGCGTTGCAACGGCGCCAAGTTCCACCCCGGCTCGCCGAGGCGTTGGCCGCGGCCGCCGCGGCGCAGGCGGTGTGTGCGCCTGTCGTCGTGCTGCTCGCCTCCCGGGTCAGTCTGGTGGCGATCCCGTGCAATCTGCTGGCCGAATTCGCGGTGGCGCCGGCCACGGTCCTCGGGTTCGCCGCGCTTGCCCTGGCGCCGGTGGCCATGCCGGTGGCAGAACTGCTCGCCCGGATCGCGGGGTGGCCGACCGGGTGGATCGCCTCGGTGGCCCGCACCGGGGCGGCCCTGCCCGGAGCGGAGATCGACTGGCCCGACGGCGGGAAGGGCGCGCTGCTGCTGGCCGCGCTGACAGCTCTGCTGGTGCTGCTGGCCCGTCGTGTCGTGCGCCACCCCTGGGTCTGTTCGGCCGCCGTGCTGCTGCTGATCATTGCGGTGCTGCGCCCGGTGCCGATCACCCGGGTGCTCACCGGATGGCCGCCGCCGGACTGGGCGTTCGCGATGTGCGACGTGGGGCAGGGTGACGCCCTGGTGCTGGCCGCGGGGGACGGCACGGGTGTGGTCGTCGACACCGGTCCCGATCCCCGGCTCGCCGACCGGTGCCTGCGCGACCTGGGCATCACCGAGGTGCCGCTCCTGGTCCTCACGCACTTCCACGCGGACCATGTGCGGGGGCTGCCCGGTGTGCTGCGGGGCAGAGCGGTGGGGGCGGTCCAGACGACGAGCCTGGACGAACCGCCGGACCAGGTCGCGTTCGTCCGGAGAACGGCTGCCGTGTCTGGCGTCCCCCTAGTGCGGGCCGCCCCCGGTGAACGCCGCCGGATCGGGCCGCTCGACTGGCGGGTCCTCTGGCCGGCGGGCGGCACGGGGGCCGACGGTGCATCGGCGCTTCCATGGGCAGGGTCCGTACCGCAGGAGCCGAATGATGCCAGCGTCACCCTGTACGTCCGGACCGGCGGGTTGACTCTGCTGCTCCTGGGCGACCTCGAACCACCGGCCCAGCAGGGGCTGTTGCGCACGTATCCCGCACTGCCACGGGTGGACGTTCTCAAGGTCGCCCATCACGGCTCTGCCCATCAGGACCTCGCTCTGCTGCGCAGCGTGCACCCGAGACTCGCCCTGATGAGCGTGGGCCGGGACAACCCGTACGGTCACCCGGCCGCGCGCACCGTCGACGCGCTCAGGGCCGGTGGCGCGATGGTGCTGCGGACGGACACCGACGGCGCGATCGTCGTGACGGGTGCCGGGCGGGGGCTGCGGGCGGTGGGTCGGTCATGAGCCCCGCCCCGTCGACGGCCGCCCGTACGGCCGCGCATCCGTACAGCCGCCTCGCCTCAGTCCAGCCAGGCGCCTTCGGCCATCAGCTCCCGCCCGGCCAACTCGTTCTCTTCTCGCCATGCCCTGACCGCATACGGAGTGAAGCGGAGATACACCCACGCGGTGCGGCCCCGCAGGTCCCAGTTCAGTTTTGTCGCGAAGGCGTCGCCCGATTCCGCGGAGAGGTCCGCACCCTCGACGACCTCGGCCGTCGCCTCGATGAGCACCACATCACGGGTGTGACCGAGACTGATCCTGGCCTGCCCGGTCGGCGTCACATTGACCGCGGTGGGGTTGGTACGGCGCGTAGCCATCAGCAGTGTTCCGGCGTCCCACACGAACGACAGCGGCACCAAACTCGGTTCCCCGTCGGCCGAAGCGGTCGCCACCCAGGCGTCGTGGTCCTTCTCCAGGCGGTCGAGCACATCCTGCTTGCGCTGCTCCCGGCTGCGTGCCGGCTCCGGATTCTTCACGCTCCGCACGATAGCGGGCGCGTCGAATGAGTGATGCGTACAAGTGGAACGACCAATCCGGACCTTCGGTAACACCCCTACCCAAGCCCCTGCGAGCTGCTCTGTTTGCCTCGAACACCACAATAGTGATCGAATGGATGATCGTCGGTGGGCCGCTGCTCCGACGAGGATGTCCAGCCGTCAGGCCCCAAGGTGAATCGCCCCAGGGGGTAGGTAGAAGATGTTCGGCCGTTGGCTGGGAAACAGGGGAGCGAAGGAGGCCGCGCGTGGCAACGCCCTCACCGGGCTCGAGGTGCCACGCACCGCCGGAGTGCTCAGTTGCCGTGTACTCGACCCCGTCAATGAAGTTGTGCAGCAGGCCGAGTTCGTGGTCATGGACAGCGTCGGCCGCAAGGTCTTCGGCGGTGAGACGGACCCGTACGGCAACGTGCTTGCCACCGTCCCGGCCGGCGAATACCGGTTGGCCGTCACGGCTGAGGGCTTCACCCCCTTCCACGGCGCGGCCACGGTCGTCGAGAGCGGCCACGCGAGCCTCGGCGATGTGACCCTGCAGCTGTCCGCGCCTCCGCAGTTGCCCGACCCGGGCGAGTGGGAGGTCGAGCCGATGCACTCGCAGATCGGCTTCACGGCCCGGCACATTGGCATGGCGCGCATCCATGGCCGGTTCAACACCTTCGCCGGTGCCGTCCGGATCGCCGACCGCATGGAGGACTCGGCCATGCACGTGATCATCGATGCCGCGTCGATCGACACGAACGTCCAGATGCGTGACGACCATCTGCGCTCCGGCGACTTCCTCGACGTCGGGCGCTACCCGACGCTGGAGTTCTACAGCGACCGCTTCGTCCACCGCGGCGGCACCCGCTGGGGTGTGACCGGCGCGCTCACACTGCACGGCGTCAGCCGTACCGTCACGCTGGACACCCAGTACCTCGGTCTGGGCAACGGCTTGGAGGGCGAGACCCGCGCCGCCTGCCGGGCCACCACGGAACTGCACCGCGAGGACTTCACCCTCACCTGGCAGACCATGCTGGCCCGCGGCATCGCTGCCATCGGCTCCAGCATCTCCATCGACATGGACATCCAGATCGTCCCCAAGAGCTGAGCCCGAAGGTGCCCCTGGCGCTCCTCTAAGGCGCTTCGAGCCACCCCTCGTACTCCGCGGCGAACGCATCGAGCGCCGAGGAACCCAGCCGCCCCGACGGGTCCTCCACGACCACCAGCCACTGGGCGTCCTCGGCGTCGTCCTCGCCGGCCAGCGCATCACGTACGAGCTGGGGCTCCTCGGTGACCCCGAAGCGGTTGCCGAGTTCCGCGGCCACCTCCTCCGCGGCATCGCGATCGGGCAGAACCAGCACATGTCTTACATCGCTCACCTGCCCATTCTCCCGTACCGGGTAAGAGGTGCGGTCCGGTCGGCGCCGCCAGGCGTCCGGGCCCCAGTCGTCCGAGCCCCCAGGCGTCCGCACAAGGCGGCTCCCGCGCGAGGCGGGCAGGGAGTCCGGCGGGCTGTCAGTGGCGCGTGGGATGCTGGACGGCGATGGCCACCAGAAGGAATTCCACCGACGATCCGCTCGCCCCCCTCACGCTCGCCGTGGGCCAGGAGGACCTGCTCCTCGACCGCGCTGTGCAGCAGGTGGTGGCGGCGGCCCGTGCCTCCGACCCCGACACGGATGTCCGCGATCTCACCTCCGACCAGCTCCAGCCCGGCACCCTTGCCGAGCTGACGAGCCCGTCGCTCTTCGCCGAGCGCAAGGTGGTGATCGTGCGCAATGCGCAGGATCTCTCCGCCGACACGATCAAGGACGTCAAGGCGTACCTCGGCGATCCGGTCGAGGAGATCACCCTCGTTCTGCTGCACGCGGGCGGCGCCAAGGGCAAGGGGCTGCTGGACGCGGCGCGCAAGGCCGGGGCGCGGGAGGTCGCGTGTCCGAAGACGACCAAGCCGGCCGAGCGGCTCTCGTTCGTGCGGTCGGAGTTCCGGGCGCTGGGGCGCTCGGCGACTCCCGAGGCGTGCCAGGCGCTGGTCGACTCCATCGGCAGCGATCTGCGGGAGTTGGCGAGTGCGGTTTCGCAGCTCGTCGCGGATGTCGAGGGCGCGATCGACGAGGCGGTCGTCGCCCGTTACTACACGGGCCGCGCAGAGGCATCGAGTTTCACGGTTGCCGACCGCGCAGTGGAGGGGCGGGCTGCTGAGGCGCTTGAGGCGTTGCGCTGGTCGCTGTCCACCGGGGTGGCGCCTGTGCTGATCACCAGTGCGCTGGCGCAGGGCGTACGGGCGATCGGAAAGCTGTCCTCGGCGCGTGGGGGACGGCCCGCGGACCTCGCCCGTGAGCTGGGCATGCCGCCGTGGAAGATCGACCGGGTGCGCCAGCAGATGCGTGGGTGGACGCCGGACGGCGTGGCGGTGGCGCTGCGGGCGGTCGCGGATGCGGACGCGGGCGTCAAGGGGGGCGGCGACGATCCGGAGTACGCGCTGGAGAAGGCCGTGGTCGCGGTGGCGCGGGCGGCGCGGTCGAGGCGGTAGCCGGGCGGGGCGGTCGGGACGGAGCCGGGCGGGGCGAGGCACCGGGCTCGTCCGGCGGCTGCTCTGCCCTCGAGCGCCGGACGAGCTCAAAACCGGACGGGCTCGAACTCAAAACCGGACGGGCTCGAAGCGGGTACACCGAAGGCCCCGGGCCTCGCTCTGGGGAGAGCAGGGTCCGGGGCCTTCGGTTCACGCTTCGTGCGCCGCACCCGCGTGGCGAACGCAGGTTCGGTGTGCGGCGCGGGGGCCGGGCAGGGGCGGGAGAGAGGGCCCGCTGGTCCGTTCCGGCGGTTACATCAGAAGGCTCAGCCCTGGAGGGAGGCAACCTTGGAGGCCAGCGCCGACTTCTTGTTGGCGGCGGCGTTCTTGTGGATGACACCCTTCGAGACGGCCTTGTCGAGCGCGCGGGAGGCGTCGCGAGCGGCCGTGGTGGCCTTCTCGACGTCACCGGTGACGGCAGCCTCACGGGCCTTGCGGATAGCGGTCTTGAGCGAGGACTTGACGGCCTTGTTGCGCAGGCGCGCCTTCTCGTTCGTCTTGTTCCGCTTGATCTGGGACTTGATGTTCGCCACGAAAGAGCCTTTTCAGGTTCGTTGGATCTTCGATGTGCGCCCCACGGCCCGAGAGAGTCGCGAGGCACAGCTGTCAACGGTACCAGCCCCGCTCCGACCGGCCCAAACCGGTCCCCGCCCCGCAACCATGGGACGATGGAGGCTACGTATCGATCCGACCGAACCGACATCGACCCGAGACACGGCGTTCGGCGTCTCAAGAATCAGGACCCTGCGTGCCCGCGACTCCTACCCACGTGCCCGAGCCGAGCCGTACCGACCCGGCGCTGATCCGCAACTTCTGCATCATCGCGCACATCGACCACGGCAAGTCGACCCTTGCCGACCGGATGCTTCAGCTGACGGGTGTGGTCGACCAGCGGCAGATGCGCGCTCAGTACCTCGACCGGATGGACATCGAGCGCGAGCGCGGCATCACCATCAAGTCCCAGGCGGTACGTCTGCCCTGGGCGCCCAACACGGGTGAGGACCAGGGCCGCACCCATGTCCTCAACATGATCGACACCCCGGGCCACGTGGACTTCACCTACGAGGTCTCCCGCTCGCTCGCCGCCTGCGAGGGCACGATCCTGCTGGTCGACGCCGCGCAGGGCATCGAGGCCCAGACGCTGGCCAACCTCTACCTGGCGATGGAGAACGACCTCACCATCGTCCCGGTGCTCAACAAGATCGACCTGCCGGCCGCGCAGCCGGAGAAGTTCTCCGAGGAGCTGGCCAATCTCATCGGCTGCCAGCCGGAGGACGTACTCAAGGTCTCCGCGAAGACCGGTGTCGGCGTGGACGTGCTGCTCGACCGGGTGGTCAAGGACGTCCCGGCCCCGATCGGCCAGGCCGACGCCCCCGCCCGCGCGATGATCTTCGACTCGGTCTACGACTCGTACCGAGGCGTCGTCACGTACGTCCGTGTCGTCGACGGTCAGCTCAACAAGCGCGAGCGCATCAGGATGATGTCCACCGGCGCCACCCACGAGCTGCTGGAGATCGGGGTCTCCTCCCCGGAGATGACCCCGGCCGACGGCCTCGGTGTGGGCGAGGTGGGCTACATCATCACCGGCGTGAAGGACGTCCGGCAGTCCAAGGTCGGTGACACCATCACCTCCCTGAGCAAGGGCGCGACCGAGGCGCTGGGCGGCTACAAGGACCCCAAGCCGATGGTGTTCTCGGGCCTGTACCCGCTGGACGGCTCGGACTACCCGGACCTGCGCGAGGCGCTCGACAAGCTTCAGCTCAACGACGCCGCCCTGGTGTACGAGCCGGAGACCTCCGCCGCGCTCGGCTTCGGCTTCCGCGTCGGCTTCCTCGGCCTGCTCCACCTCGATGTGATCCGTGAGCGGCTGGAGCGCGAGTTCGGTCTCGAACTCATCGCCACCGCGCCCAACGTGGTCTACCGCGTAGAGATGGAGGACGGCACCGAGCACACCGTCACCAACCCGAGCGAATTCCCCGAGGGCAAGATCGACAAGGTGCACGAGCCCGTCGTGCGCGCCACGGTCCTGGCCCCCAGCGAGTTCATCGGCGCGATCATGGAGCTCTGCCAGAACCGGCGCGGCACCTTGCTCGGCATGGATTACCTCTCCGAGGACCGGGTCGAGATCCGCTACACCCTGCCGCTCGCCGAGATCGTCTTCGACTTCTTCGACCAGCTGAAGTCCAAGACGCGTGGTTACGCCTCCCTCGACTACGAGCCCACCGGCGAGCAGTCCGCCCAGCTCGTCAAGGTCGACATCCTGCTGCACGGCGACAAGGTCGACGCGTTCTCCGCAGTCACGCACAAGGACAAGGCGTACGCGTACGGCGTGCGGCTCGTCGCCAAGCTGCGCGAACTGATCCCGCGGCAGAACTTCGAGGTGCCGATCCAGGCCGCCATCGGCTCCCGGGTCATCGCCCGTGAGACCGTCCGCGCCATCCGCAAGGACGTCCTCGCCAAGTGCTATGGCGGTGACATCTCCCGTAAGCGGAAGCTGCTGGAGAAGCAGAAGGAAGGCAAGAAGCGGATGAAGATGGTCGGCAATGTGGAGGTTCCGCAGGAGGCCTTCATCGCCGTGCTGTCGACGGACGAGTCGGGCGGGGACAGCAAGGCCAAGAAGTAGCTCCGCCGCAAGGCCGGGAAGCAGCTCCCGTCGCAGGGTCGAGAAGCGGTCCCCGGCCCGGCCGCCGCCCGGCCCCACCCGGTGGTAGCCCAACGGGCCCTTGTGTCGCAGTGCACTGCGACACAAGGGCCCGTTTGTTATGAAGCGGCGGCCCACTGCCCCTTACGCGGCGGACGCGGGCGCTCTACCCTGATCACGGCTTCGTAGTTACTCGCCGGTTAAACAAGCGGGATCGAGTACCGCAGGACAAGCACCGCAGGACCAAGCACACAGACGTACGCAGGACACGCGCAGGAACAACAGGAACAAGCAGTATCCAGCAGCCGGTCGTGAAGCACTGCCGCAGGCCCGGAGGATGTCGTGAGCGACACACAGACCTTGATCGAGAACCGACCGCCCTCCGTGGCGAACCTCTTCATCGACCGCGTGGCGGCCACGCCGGACGGGGAGGCCTACCGCTACCCGGTCCCTGCGGCCACCGGCGAGGGGCCCGATAATTGGAAGTCGCTGAGCTGGGCACAGGCCGCCGAGCGGGTGTACGCCATCGCGGCAGGGCTCATCGGTCTGGGTGTGCGGCCGGAGGAGCGGGTCGCGCTTGCCGCCAGTACCCGGGTGGAATGGATTCTTGTCGACCTCGGTGTGATGTGCGCGGGCGCCGCCACCACCACGATCTACCCGTCGACCAACGCCGAGGAGTCGGCGTTCATCCTCTCCGACTCCGAGAGCCGGGTGCTGATCGCCGAGGACGCCGGCCAGCTGGCCAAGGCCCGCGAGCGCCGCGCCGAGCTGCCGAAACTCGCCCATGTCGTCGTCATCGACCCCGAAGGCGCCGAGCCCGTCGAGGGCGACCCCGACGGCTGGGTGCTCACCCTGGCCGATCTGGAGACCCGCGGCGCCGAGCACCTGGCGAAGAACCCCGGCACGGTCAAGGAGCGGATCGCGGCCATCACGTCCGACCAGTTGGCCACCCTGATCTACACCTCGGGCACCACCGGCCGCCCCAAGGGCGTACGCCTGCCGCACGACAACTGGTCGTACATGGCCAAGGCCACCGTGGCGACCGGTCTGATCACCAAGGACGACGTCCAGTACCTGTGGCTGCCGCTCGCGCACGTCTTCGGCAAGGTCCTCACCTCCGGCCAGATCGAGGTCGGCCACGTCACCGCCATCGACGGCCGGGTCGACAAGATCATCGAGAATCTGCCGGTGGTCCAGCCGACGTACATGGCAGCCGTTCCCCGTATCTTCGAAAAGGTCTACAACGGTGTCGCCGCCAAGGCGCGGGCCGGTGGCGGGGCCAAGTACAAGATCTTCCAGTGGGCGGCCGGGGTCGCCCGTGAGTACGCGACGGTCTCGCAGGACAACTTCCGGCGCACCGGCACGGCTTCCGTACCCTTCGGGCTCGGTGCCAAGCACAAGGTCGCCGACGCCCTCGTCTTCGCCAAGATCCGTGAGGCCTTCGGCGGCCGGCTGCGCGCCTGCATCTCCGGATCCGCGGCGCTCGCCCCCGACATCGGCTACTTCTTCGCGGGCGCCGGGATCCACATCCTGGAGGGTTACGGCCTCACCGAGACCAGCGCCGCCTCCTTCGTCAACCCGGGCGAGGCCTACCGCACCGGCACGGTCGGCAAGCCGCTCCCCGGCACCGAGGTACGGATCGCCGACGACGGCGAGATCCTGCTGCGCGGCCCCGGCCTGATGCAGGGCTACCAGGGGCTGCCGGAGAAGACCACCGAGGTGCTGGAAGCGGATGGCTGGTTCCACACCGGCGACATCGGCGAGCTGTCCGTGGACGGCTATCTCCGGATCACCGACCGCAAGAAGGACCTGATCAAGACGTCCAGCGGCAAGTACATCGCCCCGGCGGAGGTCGAGGGGCAGTTCAAGGCGATCTGCCCGTTCGTCTCCAACATCCTGGTGCACGGCGCGGACCGTAATTTCTGCACCGCCCTGATCGCGCTCGACGAGCCGGCCATCCTCGGCTGGGCCGCCGAGAACGGCCTGGGCGGGAAGTCGTACGCCGAAGTGGTGGGCTCCCCGCAGGCAGTCAAGCTCATCGAGGGCTATGTGAAGCGGCTCAACGAGGGGCTGCAGCGCTGGCAGACCATCAAGAAGTTCCGGCTGCTGCCCCGCGATCTCGACATCGAGCACGGCGAGCTGACGCCCAGTCTCAAGCTGAAGCGGCCGGTCGTCGAGCGCGAGTACAAGGGCCTCATCGACGACATGTACGAAGGAGCCCGAGAGGCGTAATACAGGTCCTTCCGGACCGGTCGCACGGTGCGGCTGCTTCCGTTGTTCTCCGCTCACTTTCTCTGCTCACTTCGGCAACTCATCGCTTATGGGCAGGGTCCATCTGTCACTCTGTCGGTGTCGTCAGCCTGTGTCGGTGTCGTCAGCGGCGCTCAAGAGAACAGAACGAGAACAGACAGAAGAGCGAGAACAGGTCAGGAGCTGCACCGTGGGGCCCATTCCCTTGCAGCGGGACATCGTTCAGCGTCCCGGTATCACTGTCGGCCATGCGGATGCGAGGCCGGTCGCCCGTACGTCCCTGCCCGGAAACCTCCTCGCGCCCTCCGCCGCCCGCCGGTTCGTCCGGGCCGCGCTCACCGAGTGGACCGGGCTCGGGCTGCCGGCGGCCGTGGGCTTCAGCGAACGTCTGGCCGATGATGCGGCGGTCGTCGTCAGCGAGCTGGTCACCAACGCGGTCGTGCACGCCGGGACCCATGTCGAGCTGCTCTGCCGGCTGGAGGAGGCCACCGAGGACGAGGTCGCGGCCCTGGTGCTGGAGGTCTCCGACCACCACCCGGCCCGTGCCGTGCGCAGCGAACGATCGGACATCGGCAGCGCGGCGGACACGGCGAAGAGCGAGGCCCCCACCGGCTCCGTCGAGCCCGCCGAGTACGGACGCGGGCTCCAGCTCGTCGGCACCCTCGCCGAGCGCTGGGGCATCACCTACCGCACCGGACTCAAGACCGTCTGGGCCCGGCTCCCCGTCGACGACTGGAACCCGTTCCCCGAACCGTCGGCCGAGCCCGGATTCCAGCAGGGGCTGCGCGCGGCCGAACTGCTCGCCCCCACCGCCCGGCGGGCCCTGCGCGACAACGCGGACTGGGCCGGGCGCGGCGCGCTCTCGTTCCTCGCCGAGGCCTCGGACCTGCTCGCCGGTCAGCTCGACGAGGACATCGTGGCGGCGCTTGCCGCACAGTTACTGGTGCCCAGACTTGCCGACTGGTGCGCGATCTGGCTGGAGCCCGAGAACGGCGGCCCCGTTGCCGTCCCCCGGCTTGCCAGCGTCTGGCACCGGGACGAGGCCGAGACGGGGCAGCTGCGTACGGTGCTGGACGCCCACCCGATCCGGCTGCCCGAGCGGGTGGGCACCGGGCCCGTCTCCATGCCGTGGCCCGGGGGCGAGGAGGACGGCGGGGAATCCGACGTACGGGCCGGGTCCGCTCTCGCCTACCGGATCACATCGGGCGGCCGGACACTCGGCGCCGTACTCCTCGGCAGGGAGGGCACAGCTCGCGTCCCCGACGAGGTCACCGCCCTGATCGAGGACTTCGTACGCCGTGTCGGCCTCGCCGTCGGTGCCGCCCGCGCCTACACCCGGCAGGCCACCATCAGCCGCATCCTGCAACGCGCACTGCTGCCCAGCAAGGTCGCCGACATACCCGGCGTCACCAGCTCGCTGGTGTACGAACCCAGCGACGACGGGGTCGTAGGCGGTGACTTCTACGACATCTTCCCGTGCCCCGGCGACCGCTGGTGCTTCGTCCTCGGCGATGTACAGGGCAGTGGCCCCGAAGCCGCCGTCGTCACCGGCCTCGCCCGGCCCTGGCTGCGGCTGCTGGCCCGAGAGGGATTCGGCGTGGGTGAGGTGCTGGACCGGCTCAACCGCCTGCTTCTCGACGACGCGATGGAGGCCGCCGAGGCAGCCGCGCTCATGGTGGCCGCGGCGGGCGGCCAGCAAACGGCGGACACCGGGCAGTCCCGCTTTCTGTCCCTGCTGTACGGGGAACTCGTACCGCTGCCCGGCGGCGGCGTGCGCTGCACCCTCGCCAGCGCCGGCCACCCGCTGCCGCTGCTGCTGCGGCCCGACGGCGAGGTGCGCCCGGCCGCCGAGCCGCAGATGCTGCTCGGGATCATGGACGACGTCGCGTACGAGAGCCAGAGCTTCGAGCTGGCGCCCGGCGACAGCCTGCTGTGTGTTACGGACGGTGTGACGGAGCGGCGCTCCGGGCCGCTGATGTTCGACGACGGGGACGGTCTGGCCCTGGCACTGGCGGGCTGTGCCGGGATGTCGGCGGACGGGATCGCGGACCGGATCAAGCGGGCCGTGCACGAATTCGCCGAGCGGCCGCCGGACGACGATCTGGCGCTGCTGGTGCTGCAGGCGGGGTGACGGCGGGGGTGGGGCGGTGCGGCCGGGAATGGGAGGCGTTCGCGGGAGGCGTTCGCGGCGGGGTGGGCGGGGCGGTGCGGCCGGGGGCGCGTGGCCTCCCGTGATCACGTGCGTGGCTCGGACGTTCCGGGCGGCGAGTGACAATGGACGGTATGCCTTCCGTACTGCCCGATGGTGAACCCGTACCCGACGACGGGGCGCTGCCCCGCCATGCCCTGGAAGGCGCCGCCGACCGGCCGCTCGGCTTCTACCTGCATGTGCCCTACTGCGCGACCCGCTGCGGATACTGCGACTTCAACACCTACACCGCCACCGAGCTGCGCGGTTCCGGCGGCGCCCTGGCCTCCCGGGACAACTACGCCGCCCATCTGATCGGCGAGGTCCGCCAAGCCCGCAAGGTCCTCGGCGACGATCCCCGTCCGGTCCGTACGGTCTTCGTCGGCGGCGGTACACCGACCCTGCTGGCCGCCGCGGACCTGGTGCGGATGCTGGGGGCGATCCGCGACGAGTTCGGGCTCGCGGACGATGCCGAGATCACCACCGAGGCCAACCCGGAGTCCGTCGATCCGGCGTATCTGGCCGAGCTTCGGGAGGGCGGCTTCAACCGGATCTCGTTCGGGATGCAGAGCGCGCGGCAGCACGTGCTGAGGATTCTGGACCGTACGCATACGCCGGGGCGGCCCGAGGCGTGTGTCGGTGAGGCGCGGGAAGCGGGCTTCGAGCACGTCAACCTCGATCTGATCTACGGCACGCCCGGGGAGTCCGACGACGACTGGCGGGCCTCCCTGGACGCGGCGATCGGGGCGGGGCCCGACCATGTGTCGGCGTACGCGCTGATCGTCGAGGAGGGCACCCAGCTGGCCCGGCGGATCCGGCGTGGCGAGATCCCGATGACCGATGACGACGCCCATGCCGACCGGTATCTGATCGCGGACGAGGCGATGGCGGCGGCGGGCTTCTCCTGGTACGAGGTGTCGAACTGGGCCCGTACTCCCGAGGGCCGGTGCCTGCACAACGAGCTGTACTGGCGCGGCGCCGACTGGTGGGGCGCCGGGCCGGGGGCGCACAGCCATGTCGGCGGGGTGCGCTGGTGGAACGTGAAGCATCCGGGGGCGTACGCGCAGGCTCTGGCCGAGGGACGGTCGCCGGGGGCCGGGCGCGAGATCCTCTCCGCGGAGGACCGGCGGGTCGAGCGGATCCTGCTGGAGCTGCGGCTCGCGGACGGCTGTCCGTTGTCGCTGCTGGCACCGGCGGGGCTGGCCGCGGCGGGGCAGGCGGTGAAGGACGGGCTGCTGGAGCGCGCGCCGTACGGGGAGGGACGGGCGGTGCTCACGCTGCGGGGGCGGTTGTTGGCGGACGCGGTGGTGCGGGACCTGGTGGACTGAGGGGCGGTGTGGGGCCGGCTGGGGTGCGGGGCGTCTGCGGCGGGCTCGTTCCCCTGCCCGCCCCTTCCCCTGCCCGCCCCTTCCCGGGCCCACCTTCCCGTGCTCCCCTTCCGGTGACCGCGCTCCGCCCCCGACCGGACCCCGCTCCTCAAGCGCCGGAGGGGCCGGGTGGGGCGGAAGGCCGGGAGGTCCGCGGCAGGATGGGCTACTGAGGCGGCGCCGTCACGAAGTCGATCAGGTGTTCCACGGAGCCCAGCAACGCCGGCTCCAGGTCCCGGTACGAGCGCACGGTGGACAGGATTCGCTGCCACGCCGCGCCCGTGTTCTCCGGCCAGCCCAGCGAGCGGCACACACCCGTCTTCCAGTCCTGGCCGCGCGGCACCACCGGCCAGTCGGCGATGCCCACCGATGACGGCTTCACCGTCTCCCACACGTCGATGTAGGGGTGGCCGACCACCAGCACGTTCGCGTCCGAGACCTGGGCCGCGATCCGGGACTCCTTGGAGCCCGGGACCAGGTGGTCGACCAAAACGCCCAGCCTGGCGTCCGGGCCGGGGGAGAATTCGCGCACGATGGCCGGGAGGTCGTCGATGCCCTCCAGATACTCGACGACCACACCCTCGATCCGCAGATCGTCGCCCCAGACCCGCTCGACCAGCTCCGCGTCGTGCCGGCCCTCCACATAGATCCGGCCCGCCCTCGCGACCCGGGCGCGAGCCCCGGGGACCGCGACCGAACCCGAGGCCGTACGCACGGGGCGTACGGGAGCGGCCGCCGACGGGCGTACGAGCGTGACCACCCGGCCCTCCAGCAAGAAGCCGCGCGGCTCCATCGGGAACACCCGGTGCTTGCCGAAGCGGTCCTCCAAGGTCACCGTCGGCCCCTGGGCCGTCTTCTCGCAGCGGATCACCGCACCGCAGAATCCGGTGGAGACCTCCTCCACGACCAGGTCGGGTTCGGCGGGGACCTCGGGAACGGGGGCGGACTTCTTCCACGGCGGGGTCAGGTCCGGCTGGTAGCTGCGCATCGGATGACGATAGGACGACAACACGTCACGACACGAACAGGTCAGGACACTCCGGAGGGGGCACCTCCCATGCCTTCAGGGCCATGGGGGAGGACGGCCAGTCGGTCGCGCTGGTTCCTGACGAACGCCGCATCCACCATCGCCCCGTGCCCCGGTACGTACACCGCGTCCTCGCCGCCCAGCGCCAGCAGCCGGTCCAGCGCGGCCGGCCAGCGGGACGGGACCGCGTCCGGGCCCGCCTGTGGTTCGCCCGATTCCTCGACCAGGTCGCCGCAGAGCACCACCGTGGGGGAGCCGGGGACGAGCGCCGCGAGATCGTGGCCGCTGTGGGCGGGGCCCACATTCGCCAGGAGCACCTGACGGCCGCCGCCCAGATCGAGCGTCCACTCGCCGCACACCTCGTGGTGCGGCGCCACCAGCGCATCGGTGGCCTCCGCCGCATCGTGTTCGGACACTCCGTGGCGCACGGCGGAGGCGTACAGATCGTTCGCCCCGTGCTTCAGCAGCCCGGCCATGCCGACCGCTCCGTACACCTGGGCGCCGGAGAACGCTGCGGTGCCCAGCACATGGTCGAAGTGGGGGTGGCTGAGTGCGATATGCGTCACCCTCCGGCCGAGCAGGGCCTGTGCCTGGGCCCGTATTTCTGCACCTTCGCGGAGCGTTGATCCGGTGTCGTAGAGCAGCACTCCCTGCGCTCCGACCACCAGTGCGACTGTCGCATCCCATCCGGGGAGGCGCCGTCGGCCCACTCCGTGACCGAGTCGCTCCCAGCCGAACTCTTCCCAAGAGGCGTCCATACCGCGACGCTATCGGCAACGACCTGCGCAGTCTCGCGGTAGCGTGACCGGTCGCCCTTGCTAGGCCCCCACTCGATCGCCGTACACTGGCCGGAGGATTGCTGGCACTCGTGATGACAGAGTGCCAGGAGGATTCCTGGGAATGAAACAGGAACGGCCCGAGAACCACCGAGGAAACAGCTGGAGGTGTGCGCGATGCTCAGCGAACGCAGACTCGAAGTGCTGCGCGCCATCGTCCAGGACTACGTCGGCACCGAGGAACCCGTGGGCTCCAAGGCGCTCACAGAGCGGCACAAGCTGGGGGTCTCCCCGGCCACCGTCCGCAACGACATGGCGGTGCTGGAGGACGAGGGCTTCATCGCCCAGCCCCACACCAGCGCGGGACGCATCCCGACGGACAAGGGCTATCGACTTTTCGTCGACAAGCTCGCGGGCGTCAAGCCCCTCTCGTCGCCGGAACGTCGTGCCATTCACAATTTCCTCGACGGCGCGGTCGACCTCGACGATGTCGTGGGCCGCACCGTACGGCTGCTCGCGCAGCTGACCCGGCAGGTCGCCATCGTGCAGTACCCCTCGCTGACCCGGTCGACGGTGCGGCATGTGGAGTTGCTGTCACTGGCGGCCGCCCGGCTGATGCTCGTGCTGATCACGGACACCGGCCGGGTCGAACAGCGCATGATCGACTGCCCCGCTCCGTTCGGTGAGACCTCTCTCGCCGATCTGCGGGCCCGGCTCAACAGCCGCGTCGTCGGACGCCGTTTCGCGGACGTCCCGCAGCTGGTGCAGGATCTGCCGGAATCCTTCGAGAGCGAGGACCGGGGAACCGTGTCCACCGTGCTCTCCACCCTGCTCGAAACCCTCGTCGAGGAGACGGAGGAGCGGCTGATGATCGGCGGCACCTCCAACCTCACCCGCTTCGGGCACGACTTCCCTGTGATGATCCGGCCGGTGCTGGAGGCGTTGGAGGAGCAGGTCGTGCTGCTGAAGCTGCTCGGCGAGGCCAAGGACTCGGGCATGACCGTACGTATCGGGCACGAGAACGCCCACGAGGGGCTCAACTCCACGTCCGTCGTCGCGGTCGGCTACGGTTCGGGCGACGAGGCAGTCGCCAAACTCGGCGTGGTCGGACCGACCCGCATGGACTACCCCGGAACGATGGGAGCGGTACGCGCAGTGGCACGTTACGTCGGACAGATCCTGGCGGAGTCGTAAGTGGCCACGGACTACTACGCCGTACTCGGCGTGCGCCGCGACGCATCTCAGGACGAGATCAAGAAGGCATTCCGGCGGCTCGCTCGCGAGCTGCATCCGGATGTGAACCCCGATCCGAAGACCCAGGAGCGGTTCAAGGAGATCAACGCCGCCTACGAGGTGCTTTCGGACCCGCAGAAGAAGCAGGTCTACGACCTCGGCGGCGACCCGCTGTCCGCCTCCGGCGGCGGCGGTGGTGCGGGCGGGTTCGGACAGGGTGGCTTCGGTAACTTCTCCGACATCATGGACGCGTTCTTCGGTACGTCGTCGCAGCGCGGACCCCGTTCGCGCACGCGGCGCGGCCAGGACGCGATGATTCGTCTGGAGATCGATCTCGCCGAGGCCGCGTTCGGCACCACCAAGGACATCCAGGTCGACACGGCCGTCGTCTGTACGACCTGTAGCGGCGAGGGCGCCGCACCCGGCACCTCCGCCCAGACCTGTGACATGTGCCGCGGCCGCGGCGAGGTCTCGCAGGTCACCCGGTCCTTCCTGGGCCAGGTCATGACCTCGCGGCCCTGCCCGCAGTGCCAGGGCTTCGGTACGGTCGTGCCGACCCCGTGCCCGGAGTGCGCCGGCGACGGGCGTATCCGGTCGAGGCGCACGCTCACCGTGAAGATCCCCGCCGGTGTCGACAACGGCACCCGCATCCAGCTCGCGGGCGAGGGCGAGGTCGGCCCCGGTGGTGGACCGGCCGGTGATCTGTATGTGGAGATCCATGAGCTGCCGCATTCGGTGTTCCAGCGCCGCGGCGACGATCTGCACTGCACGGTCACCATCCCGATGACGGCGGGCGCGCTCGGCACCAAGGTGCCGCTGGAGACGCTCGACGGCCCGGAGGAGGTCGACATCCGGCCGGGTACCCAGTCAGGCCAGTCGGTCCCGCTGCACGGACGCGGCATCACGCATCTGCGGGGTGGCGGACGCGGCGATCTGATTGTGCACGTCGAGGTGATGACCCCGACGAAGATGGACCCGGAGCAGGAGCGACTGCTGCGCGACCTGGCGAAGATGCGCGGTGAGGAGCGGCCCACCGGCCAGTTCCAGCCCGGTCAGCAGGGGCTGTTCTCCCGTCTGAAGGACGCCTTCAACGGTCGCTGACCGCCCCCGCACGCCGTTCCCCGCCGCCGGACGGGCTCGCTCGCCGAGTCCGTCCGGCGGTTGCGGACAACCCGTCCGGCGTTTGAGGCAAAGTGGACCGCAGGCCGTGCACGCCGGGGTATTCAGGACGTGACACGATGCGGTCATGTCATCCGTGTTGACCGATCTCTGCCGGTATCCGATCGTGCAGGCCCCGATGGCGGGGGGTGGGTCCTGCCCGCAGCTCGTCGCGGCCGTCGCCGAAGCGGGCGGCCTGGGCTTCCTCGCCGCCGGGTACAAGACGGCGGACGGCATGTACAACGAGATCAAGCAGCTGCGCGGGCTGACCGGTCAGCCCTTCGGCGTCAATCTCTTCATGCCGCAGCCGGCTCTCGCCGACCCGAGCGCCGTCGAGGTGTACCGGCATCAGCTCGCCGGTGAGGCCGCCTGGTACGAGACTCCGCTCGGCGACCCGGACTCCAGCGGCGACGACGGCTACGAGGCCAAGCTCGCCATCCTCCTGGAGGACCCGGTCCCGGCCGTCTCGTTCACCTTCGGCTGTCCGACCCGCGACACCCTCGACGCGTTCGCCGGCGTCGGCACGCACACCGTCGTGACGGTCACCACGCCCGAGGAGGCCCAGGCTGCCCAGTGGGCGGGCGCCGACGCGGTCTGTGTCCAGGGCATAGAGGCGGGCGGCCACCAGTCCACCCACCGCGACGACCCGCAGGCCGACGGCACCGGGATCGGGCTGCTCTGCCTGGTGGCCCAGGTCCGCGAGACCGTACAGGTACCGATCATCGCCGCGGGCGGGCTGATGCGCGGGTCCCAGATCGCCGCGGTGCTCGCCGCAGGCGCGGATGCGGCACAGCTCGGTACGGCGTTCCTCGTCTGCCCCGAGTCCGGGGCGCATCTGCTGCACAAGCAGGCGCTGACCAACCCGCTGTTCGTACGGACCGCCCTGACCCGGGCGTTCTCCGGCCGCCCGGCCCGCAGCCTGGTCAACCGCTTCGTGCGCGAGCACGGCCCGTACGCCCCCGCCGCCTATCCGCAGGTCCACCATCTGACCTCCGGTCTGCGCAAGGCGGCGGCCAAGGCCGGGGACGCCCAGGGCATGGCCCTGTGGGCCGGGCAGGGGCACCGGATGGCACGCGAGCTGCCCGCCGGCCGGCTGATCGGTCTGCTCGCCGAAGAACTGGACGCCGCACGGGCGGCAGTGAGCACAGGGAGTACGCAGTGACCGCACCGGTCTTTGTCGTCGAACAGGTCCCCGACCGGCCCGAGTTCGTCCTGGAAGGACCCGAGGGACGGCACGCCGTATCGGTGAAGCGGCTGCGCGCCGGAGAGGACGTCGTGCTGACGGACGGCCACGGCCGTTGGACGGAAGGCGTTGTCAGAGCCGCCGAGGGCAAGGACCGGCTCGTGGTCACCGACCTGACGACGGTCCGTGAGGAGCCCCGGCCCGCACCCCGTATCACCGTCGTCCAGGCCCTGCCCAAGGGGGACCGCGGCGAGGTCGCCGTGGAGACGATGACGGAGACCGGTGTCGATGCGATCGTGCCCTGGCAGGCATCGCGCTGCATCACGCAGTGGAAGGGCGAGCGCGGCCTCAAGTCCCTCGCGAAATGGCGCAACACCGCCCGGGAGGCGGGCAAGCAGTCGCGCCGGGTGCGCTTCCCCGAGGTGGCGGACGCATTGACGACCAGACAGGTTGCCGCACTTCTGGCCACGGCGGACTTCGCCGCCGTCCTGCACGAGGACCGGGGCCACGACAGCGAGCCGCTGGCCACCGTCCAGCTCCCCACCCAGGGCGAGATCGTGCTGGTCGTCGGACCCGAGGGCGGTGTGTCGCCGGACGAACTGGCGGTCTTCGCCGCGGCGGGCGCCCGGACCTGCCGGCTCGGAACGAGCGTCCTGCGCACCTCGACCGCGGGCACGGCGGCAACGGCACTGCTCCTGGGGCGCACCGGCCGCTGGTCGTAAGCCCCCTCGGGCGCGCCGGCGCCGCCCTGTTGTGGCCGCAAGCCGTCTACCGTCCCGTGGGGGAATGGTGGGAAGCTGCCCGTATGGGGACATCAAGGGCATGGGGTCAGGGAAGGACCCGTCGCTTTCTGGCCGCGTCCGCGCTCGCGGGCGCGGCGGTCGCAGGTGTCGTGGCCTGTGACCCCGCGGGCGGACTGAACTCCGCAGCCATCGCCGTGACCACCGACCGCACCGGCACCAGCGCCCTGGAGCGCAACGGGGTCGACGTGCGGTGGCTGAACTGTACGGCCGATGCCGACGGGTACCGGGCCCAGGGCGCCTCGCCCTCCGCCTCCGCACGCCGGATCGCGGACGTCGACTGCACCGGAAGGACCGGGAACGGCAAGGACATCACGATCACCGGCAAGGTGACCCAGGAGCTCGACGGGCGGTGTGTGCGCGGCGATCTGACCGCGGAGGCCGACGGGAAGGCCGTCTTCCGGTCAGATGTGCTCGGCAACTGCGACGCCGCCCCGCCGACCGTCGGGGCCGATCCGTCCCGAGGCGACGGCAGTGGCGGCGCCCGGCCGACGGTCACCGTGACGGTCACGGTGACCGAATCGCCCCAGGGCAAGTGAGTGTGTCCGGAACCGGGCAGCCCGACGGACTCCGGCCAACTCGGTTACGCAGAGCACGCCCGCGGCCTAGGGTGATCGATGTGACGCAGCCTGCCTACCTCCGATACCCCCATGTCCAGGGCGATTTGATCGCCTTCACCGCCGAGGACGATGTCTGGCTGGCGCCGCTGGACGGCGGCCGAGCCTGGCGCGTCAGCGCCGACAACCGACCTGTCACCAATCCGCGTATATCTCCCGACGGAACCCAAGTCGCCTGGACGTCCACCCGGGACGGAGCGCCCGAAGTGCACGTCGCGCCGGTCGACGGCGGCCCTTCCAGGCGGCTCACGTACTGGGGCGACGCACGGACCTCCGTACGCGGCTGGACGCCCGAGGGCGACGTACTGGTCATCAGCGCCCAGGGGCAGGTATCGCTGCGGCGCAGCTGGGCCAGGGCCGTCCCGGTCGACGGCGGGCCCGCGCGGACCCTGCCGTACGGGCCGGTCGGCTCTCTCGCGTACGGGCCCGGCGGACGGGTCCTGCTGCTCTCGGTCACCATGGGGCGCGAGGCCGCCACCTGGAAGCGCTACCGGGGCGGCACCGCAGGCAAGTTGTGGATCGCGGAGGAAGGCGCGAGCGAGGGTCCGGCGGAGTTCGTACGGCTTCACGAGGACCTCGACGGGAACATCGAAGCCCCGATGTGGGTGGGTGACCGCGTCGCCTTCCTCTCCGACCACGAAGGCGTCGGCGCGCTCTACTCCTCGCTTCCCGACGGCTCGGACCTGCGCCGGCACACCGGCATCGAAGGTTTCTACGCCCGCCACGCGACCACCGACGGCAGCCGCGTCAGCTACGCCTCGGCCGGTGAACTCTGGCTGCTGGACGGCCTCGAAGCAGACGGGCCCCGCCGCCTCGACATCCGGCTCGGCGGCCAGCGCGCCGACCTCCAGCCCCATTCCGTGCACGCCGACAGCCACCTCGACTCCGCGTCCCCGGACCGTACGGGCCGCGGCAGCGCCGTCGGGACGCGCGGTGCCGTGCACTGGGTCACCCACCGCGAGGGCCCGGCCCGCGCGCTCGCCGTCGAACCGGGCGTACGGGCCAGGATGCCCCGCACCTTCCAGGCCGAAGGCGACCAGCACGTCGTCTGGGTCACCGACGCCGAGGGCGACGACGCCCTGGAGTGCGCACCCGCCACCGGCATCGCACCGGGAGCCGTACCGCGCCGCCTCGGCGCCGGCCGCCTCGGCAGGGTCCTCGACCTCGAAGCGGCCCCCGACGGCAGCCGGTTCGCCGTCGCCGCGCACGACGGGCGGGTACTGATCGTCGAGCGGGAGAGCGGCGAGGTCCACGAGGTGGACCGCAGCGAGCACGGCGACGCCTCCGGCCTCGTCTTCTCGCCCGACTCCTCGTGGCTCGCCTGGTCGCACCCCGGGCCCGAGCCGCTCAGGCAGCTCAAGCTCGCACACCTCGCCGATCTGTCGGTCGCCGAGGCCACCCCGCTGCGCTTCCGCGACTTCGCCCCCGCGTTCACCACCGACGGCAAGCACCTGGCGTTCCTCTCCGAGCGGTCCTTCGACCCGGTCTACGACGCCCATGTCTTCGACCTGGCGTTCATCGGAGCCTGCCGTCCCCATCTGCTGACGCTCGCCGCCACCACGCCCTCCCCGTTCGGGCCGCAGCGCCACGGCCGCCCGACCGAGAAGGAGAAGAGCGGCGAGGGCGAGGACAACCCGACCGCGCTGCCCGTCACCCGGATCGACCTCGACGGACTTGCCGACAGGATCGTGCCGCTGCCCGTCGAGGCCGCCAGTTACTCCACGCTGCGCGCCGCGAGGGACGGGCTGCTGTGGCTGAGCCACCCGGTGACCGGGGTGCTCGGTACGAGCGGCGCCACGCCCGACGCCCGTCGGCCCGAGACCGTCCTCGAGCGGTACGACCTGGAGAAGCTGCGCTGCGAGGAAATCGCCTCGGACGTCAGCGGTTTCGCGGTCAGCGGCGACGGCAAGCGGATCGTCCTGCGCACCCGGGGCAAGCTGCGCGTCGCACCGTCCGACAGCCGCGTCCCGGCCGTTGACGACGACCACGACGGCAGCGACAGCAGCGTCACCGTCGACCTCTCCCGGATCCGCCGGACCCTCGACCCGGCCGCCGAGTGGCGACAGATGTACGACGAGGCCGGGCGCATCATGCGGGACAACTTCTGGCGTCCCGACATGGGCGGCATCGACTGGGATGGGGTCCTGGACCGCTACCGCCCGGTGCTGGACCGCGTCGCCACCCACGACGACCTGATCGACCTGCTGTGGGAGGTGCAGGGCGAACTCGGCACCTCGCACGCCTATGTGACGCCGCCCGGCGGATGGCGCGACGAATCGGCCCGGCAGGGGCTGCTCGGCGCGGACATCTCCCGTACGGACGACGGCGGTTGGCGCATCGACCGCATCCTGCCGTCCGAGACCTCCGACCCGGCCGCCCGGTCGCCGCTCGCCGCACCCGGGGTGGCGGTGCGCGTCGGCGACGCGATCCTCGCCGTCGACGGGCACCCGGTCGACCCGGTGACCGGACCCGGCCCGCTGCTCACCGGCTCGGCCGGCAAGCCGGTCGAGTTGACCGTCTCACCGGTGGACGGCGGCGACCCGCGCCATGTCGTCGTCGTACCGGTCGCCGACGAGGAGGCGCTGCGCTACCACGCCTGGGTCGCCGACCGGCGGGCATACGTCCACGAGCACTCCGGCGGACGCCTCGGCTACCTCCATGTCCCCGACATGGTCGGCTCGGGCTGGGCGCAGCTCCACCGCGATCTGCGGATCGAAGTGGCCCGTGAGGGGCTGGTCGTGGACGTCCGCGAGAACCGGGGCGGCCACACCTCGCAGCTGATCGTGGAGAAGCTCGCCCGGCGCATCGTCGGCTGGGACCTGCCGCGCGGGATGCAGCCGTACAGCTATCCGGAGGACGCACCGCGCGGCCCCGTGGTGGCCGTCGCCAACGAGTTCTCCGGCTCGGACGGCGACATCGTGAACGCCGCGATCAAGGCGCTGCGCATCGGGCCGGTGGTCGGTACGCGTACGTGGGGCGGGGTGGTCGGCATCGACAGCCGGTACAAGCTCGTGGACGGGACGTCGGTCACCCAGCCCAAGTACGCGTTCTGGTTGGAGGGTTACGGCTGGGGTGTGGAGAACCACGGGGTCGATCCCGATGTCGAGGTCGTGATGGCGCCGCAGGACCATGCGGCGGGGCGGGATCCGCAACTGGACGAGGCGATCCGGATCGCGCTGGTGTCGCTGGCGGAGACGCCGGCGAAGCGGGCGCCGGAGCGGCCGGGGGCGTAGCGGGCGGGTGCGGGAGGGGCGCGGGCACGCCTGCGGCGGGCCTGTTCCCCTGCCCGCCCCTTTCCGTAACCGAGGGCGCTGCCCCCCGGACCCTCACTCCTCAATCGCCAAAGTCGTGACTGTACGGGTGTGGCGTGAATTTCAGCCTCGTTGGCGTTCCGAGCGCGGGCGGGGCTTGATTGTGGGGGCGGCAGGCGCCCCCACCCCATCCCCGACCGCCCCGATACCATGCCGTACAACGATCAACACCGACCGAGGAGTCAGCCCCATGGCGGGAGAACCGCAGCCCGACTGCCTGTTCTGCAAGATCGTCTCGGGTGAGATCCCGGCAACCATCGTCCGGGAGACCGAAACCACCGTCGCCTTCCGGGACATCAACCCGCAGGCCCCCACCCACGTGCTCGTCATCCCGCGCGTCCACCACCCGGACGCCGCCGCCCTCGCCGTCGCCGAGCCGACGATCGTCGCCGACATACTGCGCGAGGCCGGACACGTCGCCGCCGACGAGAAGATTGTGGACAGCGGTTACCGGGTCGTCTTCAACACCGGCTCCGGCGCGGGACAGACCGTCTTCCACGCGCACGCCCACGTGCTGGGCGGCCGCGGACTGCAGTGGCCCCCCGGCTAGAAGCGGGCGATCGCACACCGTGTCCGTACGCGAACTCGTGGTCCTCGGCACCGCCAGCCAGGTCCCGACCAGGCACCGCAATCACAACGGCTATCTGCTCCGCTGGGACGGCGAGGGCATCCTCTTCGACCCGGGTGAGGGCACCCAGCGCCAGATGCTGCGGGCCGGTGTCGCCGCGCACGACATCGACCGGATCTGCGTCACGCACTTCCACGGCGACCACTCGCTCGGCCTGGCCGGGGTGATCCAGCGGATCAACCTCGATCAGGTCCCGCACCCGGTCACCGCGCACTACCCGGCGAGCGGACAGCACTTCTTCGAGCGGCTGCGGTACGCGACCGCCTACCGCGAGTCCGTCGAGCTGACCGAGGCCCCGGTCGCCGCCGACGGGATCCTTGCCGTCACGGACGCGTACACGCTCAGCAGCCACCGGCTCTCGCACCCCGTCGAGTCGTACGGCTACCGGCTCGTCGAGCCCGACGGGCGCCGGATGCTGCCCGCGAAGCTCGCCGAGCACGGCATCAAGGGGCCCGACGTCGGGCGGCTCCAGCGCGAGGGCGCCCTCGGCGGTGTCAGGCTCGACGACGTCTCCGAGCGCAGGCGCGGGCAGCGGTTCGCGTTCATCATGGACACAAGGCTCTGCGACGGCGTGCACGTACTCGCCGAGGGATGCGACCTGCTGGTCATCGAGTCGACCTTCCTCGACGAAGACGAACGGCTCGCCACCGAGCACGGCCATCTGACCGCCGGCCAGGCGGCCCGGGTGGCCCGGGACGCGGGCGTACGGCACCTCGTGCTGACGCACTTCTCGCAGCGATACGACGACCCGGCCGTCTTCGAGGCCCGGGCCCGCGCCGCAGGGTTCGAGGGCGAACTGACCATCGCCCGCGACCTCAGCCGGGTTCCCGTGCCCACCCGGCACTTCTGAAGCCCCGGCACCTCTGAAGCACTTCGGCGCCTTCGAAACACATCAGCACCACACATCAGCACCACACGTCAGGACCACACGTCAGCACCACCCTTGTGAGCGTGAAAACCCGTGCACCTCCCCAAAGCCGAACTCCACCTCCACATCGAAGGAACGCTCGAACCCGAGCTGGCCTTCGCACTCGCCGAACGCAACGGCGTGGAGTTGCCCTACGCGAACACCGAAGAGCTCCGCACCGCCTACCTCTTCGACGATCTGCAGACCTTCCTCGATCTGTACTACGCCCTGATGGCGGTGCTCCGGACCGAGGAGGACTTCGAGGAGCTCGCCGACGCGTATCTCACCCGCGCCGCCGCCCAGGGCGTTCGGCACGCGGAGATCTTCTTCGACCCGCAGGCGCACACCGCCCGCGGCGTGCCGATCGGCACCGTCGTCGAGGGGCTCGGCCGGGCGCTGGACCGCAGCGAGGAGAAGCACGGCATCTCCACCCAGCTGATCATGTGCTTCCTGCGCGACCTGTCCGCCGAGTCGGCGCTGGAGACCCTGGAAGCCGCGAAGCCGTATCTGCACCGGATCAGCGCGGTCGGCCTCGACTCGGCGGAGGTCGGGCATCCGCCCGTCAAGTTCCGTGAGGTGTACGAGGCGGCCGGGGCGCTCGGGCTGCGCAAGGTCGCCCACGCCGGCGAGGAGGGCCCGCCCGAGTACATCCGGGAAGCCCTGGACGTCCTCGGGGTCGAGCGCATCGACCACGGGCTGCGCTGCATGGAGGACGCGGACCTGGTGAAGCGCCTTGTCACCGAGCGGGTGCCGCTCACCCTCTGCCCGTTGTCCAACGTGCGGCTGCGCGCCATCGACGCCCTGGAGGAGCACCCGCTGCGGTCCATGATGGCCGCCGGACTGCTGTGCACGGTGAACTCCGATGACCCCGCCTACTTCGGCGGATACGTCGGGGACACCTTCCACGCCGTCCACGAGGCGCTCGCCCTGGACCACGAGCAGCTGCGCACGCTGGCCCGCAACTCCTTCGAGGCGGCATTCCTCGACCACGACGAGGAGCGCAGGGCGCGCTATCTGGCCGAGGTCGAGGCGTACGAGTTCGACTGACCGGTCCCACCCGCCGGGCCGGCCGTCCGGAACGCGTTCCTGCCCGGACGCCTGCGGCGCAGTGCGGGCAGGCTGATCTCCGTGACGGCCTGCTCGGGCGCGCCCAGCCTGGGCACGGCGCCGGGCACCGCTCCGGTGGTGACGGCGAGCAGCGCGGCCGGTGCGCCGCCCCTGCGGCGCACCGATCCCGGCACCAGCGGACGGCCACCGGTGTGCAGGGCGACGGCCGTGACCGGGGCCGCGACCAGGAGTGTGACGGCGCCCAGGATCAGGCCCATGACCGGGTAGCCGGCCTGCTCGGACAGCACACTGCCGAGGACCGGTCCGCAGGCCACCCCGACGGATGACGCGGAGCCCGCGAGGACTGCCCAGCGGCCGCGTACATCCAGGGACGCGGCCAGACCGATCAGATACGACAGGACCACCGGGTAGACGGTGTTCCACAGGATCTCGCCGGTCGCGAACGAAGCGAGATTCCCGGCCGACGAGCTGAGCACGATGCTCGCCGCGATGACCACGGTGCCCAGACCGATCGGTACCGCCCGGCCGAGCCGGGCGCCCAGCACCCCGGCGCCCATCACCCCGAGCAGACCCGCACCGAGCGCGGCGGCGAACACCGCGCCGATGGTGACCTCGGAGAGCCCGGCCTGGACCACACCGATCCGGCCGCTGACGCCCCACAGCGCGTTCTGTGCCATGGACCAGACGAGCATGCCACCCGCCAGCACCAGGCCGGAGCGGCGGTGCGGCAGCCGCCCGGTGACGGGGGCGGCGGAACCGCTGGGTTCGGCGCCGCCGAGCCGTGCGGTGGCGGGCCAGGCGAGCAGGGCGACCAGGGCGATGGAGGCGAACGGCAGCCGGTGGCCGCCGCCGAGGTGCGGGATCGTCAGATAGAGGGCGCCCGCCGTCGCGGAGACGCTGAGCAGACCGAGCGACGAGGTCCGGTGCGGATCGCGCTGGGCGGCGATGCCCGCCGCGGCCACCGCGGTCGCCGTACCTGAGCCGAAGCCGCCGATCACCGCGCCCGTGATCACCAGCGGCACGGAGTCCGCCAGCGCGGCGCAACCGTACCCTGCCATGGCCAGCACCAGCCCGATCCGCGCCGGTCTTTGAGGCCCGTAGGTCTCGACCCGGCCAGCCAGCGCGAACCCGGCGGTCGCCGAGCTCAGCAGCAGGGCGCTGCCCACCAGACCGGCCTGAGCCGTACTGAGGCCCAGATGGACGGAGAGCCGCCCGACGATGGTGGGGAGCAGATAGGCGGCGAGGTAACCGGCGGTGAACACGGCGACCAGGGGCCACGCGGCGCGAGGGCGCGAGGACATGGGCGTTCCTGAAGACATGCCGAAGGAGGCAGAGAAGGCAGGGAGGGCAATGCGGGAAATACGGGGGAGATGGGGCACCCGTCGGCAACTGTCACCACCGGGGCTCGCGGCCCAATTTGTATCAACTGCCTCCAGGTGGCCGAAAGGCACCCCTGCGTGATCTGAGTCATAGTTGCGTTTACCCTCTGACCATGCGGGTAGCAGTGCGCGTTTATGCAGGTCAGCGTTCGTATGTGCGGGGCCTGCGCGGGCCCTTGGGGAGCGGCGGCGCGGACCCTCCGGTCACGGGAGTGAATCGGGCAAACTGGCCAGATCTGCCACGAGCGGGGAGTGCAAGGTGAGCACAGACATTCCAGGCATCGACCCACTGGGCGGGCTGCGCGCCCCGCAGGACCCGGACTGCGACGTCTTCCTCACCGGCACGGTCTTCCTCGACATCATCTTCACCGGCCTGGACAGCGCCCCGGTGCGCGGCACCGAGTCCTGGGCGCGCGGCATGGGCTCCAGCCCCGGTGGGGTCGCCAACATGGCCACCGCGCTGGCCCGGCTGGGCCTGCACACCTCACTGGCCGCGGCGTTCGGCGACGACCACTACGGGGAGTACTGCTGGGATGCCCTGGAACAGGGCGAGGGCATCGACCTGTCCATGTCGCACACCGTCCCCGGCTGGCACTCGCCGGTGACCGTCTCGATGGCGTACGAGGGCGAGCGGACGATGGTCTCGCACGGCCACGAGGCCCCCGGCCCCAGGGACACCCCCGGCGTCGCGATCCCCGCCGAGGAGTCCGCGTTCCCGCGCTGCCCGCCCCGCGCCCGGGCCGCCATCGCCTCGCTCGTACCCGGTCGCAGCGAGCCCTGGGTCGCCGGAGCGGCCAGGAACGGCGCCCGGATCTTCGCCGACGTCGGCTGGGACGAGACCGGCCGCTGGGACCTGGATGCCCTCGCCGACCTGAAGCACTGCCAGGCGTTCCTGCCCAACGCCGAGGAGGCGATGCGCTACACCCGCACCGACTGCCCGCGTGCCGCCGCCCACGCCCTGGCCGAGCGGGTGCCGCTCGCCGTGGTCACCCTGGGCGCGGAGGGCGCGTACGCGGTGGACGCGGGGAGCGGGGCGAGCGCCGAGGTGCCCGCGATCGAGGTCGAGGCGCTGGATCCGACCGGGGCGGGCGATGTCTTCGTCGCCGGATTCGTCACCGGCACCCTGGCGGACTGGCCGCTGGCCGACCGGCTGGCCTTCGCCGGACTGACCGCGGCGCTCTCGGTGCAGGAGTTCGGCGGATCGCTGTCGGCGCCGGGCTGGGAGGAGATCGCCGCCTGGTGGCAGCAGGTGCGCACCTTCGCCGACCAGGATCCGGCGGCGCTCCAGCGGTACGCGTTCCTGGAGGAGTTGCTGCCCGCGGCCGCCCGGCCGTGGCCGCTGCGCCGGGCCGTTCCGACGATCGGCTTCCGCCACCCGGCGTAACCCGGGGCACGTGTGTTCGCAGCGTGTGCGAAAAAGGCCTCGGTGTTGTCGGCGCGGAGTCGTACGCTTGGTAATCCAGAGGTTGTCGATCAGCGAGAACCTTGCAACGGGAGGTATGTGCAGGCCACAGAGCCGGCCCATGACTCAGACACCCACAGCCCAGACCCCCGCGCCGGGGCAGGCGCGAGCCCAGTTCACCGTACCGGCCAAGCATCCGATGGTGACCGTTCTGGGCTCAGGCGACGCCCTGCTGCGCGTGATCGAGACGGCTTTCCCGGCGGCCGACATCCATGTCCGGGGAAATGAGGTCAGCGCCGCCGGAGACGCGACGGAAGTCGCCCTGATCCAGCGCCTGTTCGACGAGATGATGCTGGTGCTCCGCACCGGTCAGCCGATGACGGAGGACGCAGTGGAACGCTCGATCGCCATGCTCAGGGCGACGGAGAGCGGCGAGGGGGACGGTCCGGAGACACCGGCCGAAGTGCTCACGCAGAACATCCTCTCCAGCCGCGGTCGCACGATCCGCCCCAAGACGCTCAACCAGAAGCGGTACGTCGACGCGATCGACAAACACACGGTCGTCTTCGGTATCGGCCCCGCGGGCACCGGCAAGACCTATCTCGCCATGGCGAAGGCGGTCCAGGCCCTGCAGTCCAAGCAGGTCAACCGGATCATCCTGACCCGTCCCGCCGTCGAGGCGGGAGAGCGGCTCGGCTTCCTGCCGGGCACGCTCTACGAGAAGATCGACCCGTATCTGCGCCCGCTCTACGACGCGCTGCACGACATGCTCGACCCCGACTCGATCCCGCGGCTGATGGCGGCGGGCACGATCGAGGTGGCGCCCCTGGCGTACATGCGGGGCCGCACGCTCAATGACGCGTTCATCATTCTCGACGAGGCGCAGAACACCAGCGCCGAGCAGATGAAGATGTTCCTGACCCGGCTCGGCTTCGACTCGAAGATCGTCGTCACCGGTGACGTCACCCAGGTCGACCTGCCGAACGGCACCAAGAGCGGTCTGCGCCAGGTCCAGGACATCCTGGACGGCGTCGAGGACGTGTACTTCTCCCGGCTCACCTCCCACGATGTCGTCCGGCACAAGCTCGTCGGCCGTATCGTCGACGCGTACGAAAAGTACGACAGCCGAGACGGCCGAGACGGCCACAACGGGAAGTAGTCGCAGCGCACCATGTCGATCGACGTCAACAACGAGTCCGGAACCGAGGTCGACGAGCAGGCGATCCTCGACATCGCCCGTTACGCGCTCGCGCGGATGCGGATCCACCCACTCTCCGAACTCTCGGTGATCGTGGTGGACACCGACGCCATGGAGCAGCTCCACATCCAGTGGATGGACCTGCCGGGCCCGACGGATGTCATGTCCTTCCCGATGGACGAACTGCGTCCGCCGTCCAAGGACGACGAGGAGCCCCCGCAGGGGCTCCTCGGTGACATCGTGCTCTGCCCGGAGGTCGCCAAGAAGCAGGGTGAGGACGCTCGGACGCAGCACTCCATGGACGAGGAGCTCCAGCTCCTCACCGTCCACGGAGTGCTGCACCTCCTCGGGTACGACCACGAGGAGCCGGACGAGAAGGCCGAGATGTTCGGCCTCCAGGCCGCGATCGTCGACGGCTGGCGCGCCGAGCACGGCCTGACCGGCCCGTCGCCCGCCCCCACCATCTCGTGAGCGTTCCCCTCGTCCTGGGTGCCGTGCTGCTGGTCGTCGGCTGGCTGGCGGCCTGCGCGGAGGCGGGCATCGCCCGCACGTCGAGCTTCCGGGCCGCCGAGGCGGTCCGCTCCGGGCGGCGCGGCAGCCAGAAGCTGCAACAGGTCGCGGCGGATCCGACCCGCTACCTCAATGTCGCCCTGCTGGTGCGGGTCGCCTGCGAGATGTCGGCCGGTGTGCTCGTCACGTACGTCTGTCTGAAGGAGTTCCCGGAGACCTGGGAGGCGCTGGCCGTCGCCATGGCTGTGATGGTCCTCGTCTCCTATGTCGCCATCGGCGTGTCACCGCGCACCATCGGCCGCCAGCACCCGCTGAACACGGCCACGGCAGCGGCGTACGTCCTGCTGCCGCTGGCCAGGGTCATGGGCCCGATCCCGCAGCTGCTGATCCTCATCGGCAACGCGCTGACGCCGGGCAAGGGATTCCGCAAGGGACCGTTCGCCAGCGAGGCCGAGCTGCGGGCGATGGTCGACCTCGCCGAAGCGGAATCGCTGATCGAGGACGAGGAGCGCCGCATGGTGCACTCCGTCTTCGAGCTCGGTGACACGCTCGTACGCGAGGTCATGGTGCCGCGGACCGACCTGGTCTGCATCGAGCGCTACAAGACGATCCGGCAGGCGCTGACCCTGGCGCTGCGCTCCGGATTCTCGCGGATCCCCGTCACCGGGGAGAACGAGGACGACATCGTCGGCATCGTGTACCTCAAGGACCTGGTCCGCAAGACGCACATCAACCGGGAGGCGGAGGCCGATCCGGTCTCCACGGCGATGCGGCCGGCGGCGTTCGTGCCCGACACGAAGAACGCCGGCGATCTGCTGCGCGAGATGCAGCAGGACCGCAGCCATGTCGCCGTCGTGATCGACGAGTACGGCGGCACGGCGGGCATCGTCACCATCGAGGACATCCTCGAAGAGATCGTCGGCGAGATCACCGACGAGTACGACCGTGAACTCCCGCCCGTCCAGGAGCTGGAGAACGGCTGCTTCCGGGTGACCGCGCGCCTCGACATCGGCGACCTCGGGGAGCTGTTCGGCCTCGACGAGTACGACGACGAGGACGTGGAAACGGTCGGCGGACTGCTGGCGAAGGCGCTGGGCCGGGTGCCGATCGCCGGTGCCTCCGCGCTGGTCGATCTGCCCGACGGCCGCCGGCTGCGGCTGACCGCGGAGTCCCCGGCCGGCCGTCGGAACAAGATCGTCACGGTACTGGTGGAGCCGGACGGGGTGGAGACGCGGTGACCCCGCAGCGGTTGAGGGCATTCTGCCTGGAGTTCAACGCGAGCGTCGAGGAGTTCCCGTTCGGGCCGGAGACGTCCGTCTTCAAAGTGCTCGGCAAGATGTTCGCGCTCAGCGCGCTGGACGCGCGTCCGCTGACGGTGAACCTCAAGTGCGATCCGGACGAGGCGGTGCGGCTGCGGGAGAAGTACGACGCGGTGTCGCCGGGCCGGCACATGAACAAGCGCCACTGGAACACGGTGACGGTGTCCGGGGTACCGGACCGGGTGCTCCGTGAGCTGATCGAGGACTCCTACGACCTGGTGGTGGCGGGTCTGCCGAAGGCGGAGCGGTTGCGGCTGGACCGGGCGTAGGCCGCGGGCTTGGGGCTCTGCCCCGGACCCCCGCTCATCGATCGCCGGAGGGGCTTACTTCTCGGGGCGGGGCAGGGCAGGGCAGGGCGGGGCCGGGCGGGGAACAAGCCCCACGGTTCGTATGCTCGGCACATGACTGAGAGCACCGACCTCGGCCCCGAGGACCGCAAGATCGTCACACTGGCGCGCAGCGCCCGCGCCCGCAACGGTGTGCCGGAGGGCGCGGCCGTACGGGACGAGACCGGACGTACGTACGTCGCGGGCACCGTGCGGCTGGAGTCACTGAAGCTCAGCGCGCTCCAGACCGCCGTGGCGATGGCCGTGGCCAGCGGCGCCACCTCGCTGGAGGCGGCCGCGGTCGTCTCCGAGGCGCAGATCCCGTCGGACGAGGACCGCGCCGCGGTAGGGGACCTGGGCGGCCCGGACACACCGGTCCTGCTCGCCGGACCCGACGGCACGCTGCGGGTCAGTGTGACGGCGGGCTGACGCCGACAGAATCCACACACGGTGTACGAACGCCCCGCACCCCACCGGTGAGGGGTGTTCGTACACCGTGTGAGAGAAATGCGGATCTTGACACCATCTGATGGCCCATCAGTCGCCGCATTTCGCTTCCATTGACTTCTTCTCGGTCCGAGTCGTCAATGGGCCCCTGTCGGCGCAGAAGAGCCACTGCGCCGCATCCGGCAGTAGGGGGCTCCATGCGTCCGACCGTTCGAAGAATCAGCAGGCGAGGATCCGACGCCCGACGACGTCCAGCGCTCGGCCGCCGCTGGGCCGCCGTGCTGGGCGTCGGCGCGCTCGTCGTCGCCGGGGGAGGCGGGCTCGCAGGCCACGCGCAGGCCATGGTGACGGCCTCCGTGCCCGTGGACTTCCCCACCCACTGCATCCCGCCGGCCATCGCGGGCATCCCGCCGATCGACGGGACGACGAAGGCCGAGATCACCGTCGACAACGCCGTCCCGGAGGTGGGCGACACCGTCACGGTCACGTACACCGTCATCAAGCCCGCCGCGGGCAACCCGGTCGATCTGGCGCTGCCCGCCGACATCATGACGCCGACCGGCAAGGTCACCGTCGGCGGCGCGCAGTCCGCGAGCGTCACCGTCGCGGGCCCGAAGAAGAACGACCCGGTACCCGGCAAGGGCGACTTCCCGTCGTTCTCGATGACCGGCACCTTCACGGTCACCGCGCCGGGGCAGATCACGCTGTCGCCCGGCGACTACAACATCCACACCAGCTACATCATGGAGCTGGACACCCCCTGCACGGTGACGGATCCGCCCGCCCCCGTCTCCGAGACGATCATCGCGACTGACGGCGGCGGCCAGGTGAACGAGCGTGCGATCCAGCTCGGGACCGCATCAGGCAAGGCGGGTGACGCGGTCACCGTGACCGGGTCGAAGTTCACCGCGGGCGCGGACATCACGCTCGCGGGCCGGGCCGGTGACACCCAGACCGCCGACACGGCCACCGTCAAGGCGGACGGCTCCGGCGGCTTCAGCGCCCGGCTCACCGTCAACGATCTGGCGACCACCGGCATCGTCGCCTACGAGGGCGGCAGCTGGGACGCGGCCAAGGGCGCGGGCCCACAGGCCTACACCGTCACCGGTGGCGGCGGCGAGATCCCGGACGGCAGCCAGCGGCTCAACTCATCCGTCAAGGCGGGCACGCTGTCCATGCTCCAGGCCGGGGACACCGTCGAGATGTCGGCGGTCGACTTCGGGAAGGGCGGCGCCTCCCGCGGCTCCCTGCAGACAGTGACGGTCGAGGACTACCGCGGCGGCCCCGCCGGCTGGTCCCTGACCGGAAAGGTCACCGACTTCAAGGGCCCCGGCGGCGCGACGATCGGCGCATCCGCACTCGGCTGGACCCCGGTCTGCGCGACGAAGGCCGGCAGCCCCAGCACCTGTGCGGCCGGTTCCGAGGGACCGGTCGGCAGCGCGGGCGCCACGCTGGCATCCACGCCGAACGGGAACTTCACCGGCGGCGAGTTCACCGTCGACGCCCGGCTCGCGCTGAACGTACCGGCGTACACCGCCCCCGGCGCGTACTCCGGCGTGCTCACCCTCACCCTCACGTGACCGAGCAGTCCCGATCAGCCGGCGGTCCGGGCGCGCACCCGCCCGGACCGCCCGTCCAGACCACCGACCGATCAACCCGGAGGCCCCGCACCGTGCGCAAGCTGTACGTACTCCTCCTGGCCGGCGTCCTCCTGCTGATCGGCGCCCCAGGAGTCCACGCCGCGGACAACGGCAGCTGGTCGGTCTACCCGGCCACCGCACAGGCCGTTCAGCGCCCGTACTTCTACCTCTCCGCCGACCCCGGCGCCACGCTCCACGACAAGGTCACCGTCACCAACAAGACGGACCGGCCGCAGACCTTCCGGCTGTACGCGGCCGACGCCTACAACACCGCACGCGACGGCGGATTCGCCGTCCGCGCCCAGAACGAGAAACAGCGCTCGGTCGGCGCCTGGACGAGGACCGGCCGCGACCGGGTCACCGTGCGCCCGCACGGCTCCGTCACCGTCCCGGTCACCATCACCGTCCCCGAGGACGCCGAGCCGGGCGACCACCCCGGCGCCCTCGTCGCCCTCGACGAACGCATCGACCCCGCCGACGCCGGAGCCGTCGCCGTCGGCATCCAGAAGGCGGTCGGCGCCCGGATCTATCTGCGGGTGAACGGACCGACCATGCCCGCGCTCTCCGTGGACGACGTCACGGTCGAGCACACCCAGCCGCTGGTCCCGGGCACCGGCAAGAGCCGGGCCGTCATCTCGTACACGCTCCACAACCGGGGCAATGTCACCCTCGACCCCAAGGTCGCCCTCAAGGCCGAGGGCCTCTTCGGCCGCACCCTGCTCGCCCGCGATCTCAAGAAGATCCCCTCCGAGCTGCTGCCCCGCCAGCAGGTCCGGCTGACCGAACAGTGGGCCGACGCGCCACAGCTGGAGTGGGGCGAAATCAGACTGACCGCGAGCGCCCGCGACACCCGCGAGTCCGCCGCCGTCCCGTACTTCGCACTGCCCTGGCTGGTGGCCGGGGTCCTGCTGGTGATCGTCGGCGGGGGTACGGGGATGTGGATACGGGCCCGTCGGAGCCGTGCCCGTACGGCCTGAGACGGCTCGCGACAGGCCCCGCGCGGCCCTTGGTGCGGTGGGGCCGTCAGGATCGGGGACAATGGGCGCCATGAGCGTTCGACCTGACACAGAAGCCGCTGCACAGCAGGCTGCGAACAACGCCCCCCACCGGGCCGGCTTCGCCTGCTTCGTGGGCCGCCCCAACGCGGGCAAGTCCACCCTCACGAACGCTCTGGTCGGCCAGAAGGTGGCGATCACGTCCAACCGGCCCCAGACCACCCGGCACACCGTGCGCGGCATCGTGCACCGCGAGGACGCGCAGCTGATCCTGGTCGACACCCCCGGCCTCCACAAGCCGCGCACGCTGCTGGGCGAGCGTCTCAACGATGTCGTACGGACCACCTGGGCCGAGGTCGACGTCATCGGTTTCTGCCTGCCCGCCGACCAGAAGCTCGGCCCCGGCGACAAGTACATCGTCAAGGAACTCGCGGGCATCAAGAAGACCCCGAAGATCGCCGTCATCACCAAGACCGACCTGGTCGACTCCAAGCAGCTCGCCGAACAGCTGCTCGCCGTCTCCCGCCTCGGTGAGGAGCTCGGCTTCGAGTGGGCGGAGATCATTCCGGTCTCCGCGGTGAAGGCGGAGCAGGAGGCGGGACGCAGTCCCTCGAACAAGGGTGGCGGCGGGAGAGGGGCAGGCCAGGTCGACCTGCTGGCCGATCTGATCGCCCCGCTGCTCCCGGAGAGCCCGCCGCTCTACCCGGAGGGCGACCTCACCGACGAGCCCGAGATGGTCATGGTCGCGGAGCTGATCCGCGAGGCAGCGCTCGAAGGCGTACGGGACGAGCTGCCGCACTCCATCGCGGTCGTCGTCGAGGAGATGCTGCCGCGCGAGGACCGTCCGGCGGACAAGCCGCTGCTCGACATCCACGCCAACGTCTACATCGAGCGCCCCAGCCAGAAGGGCATCATCATCGGCCCGAAGGGCAAGCGACTGAAGGACGTCGGCACGAAGTCGCGCAAGCATATCGAGGCACTGCTCGGCACGCCGGTCTTCCTGGACCTGCATGTGAAGGTGGCCAAGGACTGGCAGCGCGACCCGAAGCAGCTGCGGAAGCTGGGGTTCTGACCGCTGCCCCGGCCCGGCCGCGGAGGCGGGGCCACGCCCGTCTCACGCGCCCTCCCGCAGGACGCGTGAGACCAGTGCGCGCTGGGCGTCGGTCAGCCTCGGGTCCGCGCAGTGGACCGTCCGGTCGCCGACCGTGATCCGGTACCGGAAGCCGTCCGGTACGCCCGGGGGCGGGGTGCCGTGGCCCGCGGCGAGCGCCGACTCGGCCAGGGCCTCCCATTCCGCGGCGTCGGCCCGTCCGGCGGTGTCGACCGCGCGGTGGCGTGCGATGCCGGCGAAGCCGCCGGTCCTGCTGACCTGAATCCGCATGCGGTGTCCTCCATCGCCGGACGGGCCCGGGGTTGTTCTACGCGGTCGGTACGCCCACCTCCGACCATGCCTTCAGGACCGCCTCCGCCTCGTCGCCCTCCCCGAATCGGCTGCGGGCCGCGGCGACCGTCAGCCGGGCGAAGGACGCGAAGTCCGCGTCCACGGCCAGTTGACCACCTGTGAGCACATCGAACCAGAGCTGCCCGGCCCGCTCCCAGGCTTTGCCGCCGAGTGCCGTCGCCAGCAGATAGAACGCGCGGTTCGGGATGCCGGAGTTGAGGTGAACCCCGCCGTTGTCCTCGCCGGTGTGGACGTAGTCCTCCATCGACGCGGGCTGCGGGTCCTTGCCCAGGACATCGTCGTCGTACGCGGTTCCCGGCGCCTTCATCGAGCGCAGTGCGACGCCCTGGACCCGGGGCGCCAGCAGCCCGGCGCCGATCAGCCAGTCGGCCTGGTCGGCGCTCTGTCCCAGCGAGTACTGCTTGACCAGGGAGCCGAAGACGTCGGACATCGATTCGTTGAGCGCGCCGGACTGGCCGTAGTAGCTCAGATTGGCGGTGTGCTGGGTCAGGCCGTGCGCCAGCTCGTGGGCGATCACATCGATGGCGACGGTGAAGTCCAGGAAGATCTCGCCGTCCCCGTCGCCGAAGACCATCTGCTCGCCGTCGAAGAAGGCGTTGTTGTACTTCTCGTCGTAGTGCACGGAGCCGATCAGCGGCAGCCCGTTGCCGTCGATCGAACGGCGGCCGTACGCCTTGAGCAGCAGGTCGAAGGTGGCTCCGAGCCCCGCGTACGCTCGGTTGACGCTTGCGTCTTTCGTCGGCTCCTGGCCCTCGGCACGGACCTTGGTGCCGGGCAGCCGAGTGAGGTGTCGGCAGTCGTACAGCGTCCGGTCGGGTTTGTCGGACGCCTCCGCCTCGGTCGAGGGGGCGACGGGCACGGTGACGACCGTGGCCATCTGGCGGCGGGTGCGGCGGGCGGCGTCGCTCTCCAGGGTGCGGCGGGCCGGACCCGCGAGATCGGGGTTGTCGGACTGCGACAGCTTGTCGAGGACATGGGGCGGCACGATGGTGCAGAAGACGGGGTGGAACCCGTGCTGAGACTGAGGCTGCATAAAGCCGACTGTGGCACTGCGTAATCGCCATGTCACTGGTTGCTGCCAGGATTGACGAAATGGAGTGATCGATCGCTGTTGGGTGTTTCCGGCGTCCGGTCCCGCATACTGATACGGACGGACGCATCAGGCGCCACTCGGCTAGCCTCGTCGCATCATGCGTTTCGGGCTGCTTCTTCTTAGCTGCCGCGGCGAGGGCCTGTAGTCGTAGGCCGACCCCCTCCCCGCGGAGTCTGGTGTTGCAGCGACACAGTCGGCCGTCCCATTGGTTGGACCCCGAGGAGCCGTACGCCATGACCGCCGCAAACCCCGCTCGGACCCCCGCTGAGACCGCTGTCGGCCGTCCGACGCCGATCACCAACGCGACTCAGCTGCAGAAGCCGTCCGGGATGCCGATCCAAAAGTACGGCCGGTACGAGGCCGTCGAGATCCCCGACCGCACCTGGCCGGACAACCGGATCACCGTCGCACCCCGCTGGCTGTCCACCGACCTGCGCGACGGCAACCAGGCCCTGATCGATCCGATGTCGCCGGCCCGCAAGCGCGAGATGTTCGATCTGCTCGTACGCATGGGCTACAAGGAGATCGAGGTCGGCTTCCCGTCCTCCGGCGAGACCGACTTCGCGTTCGTCCGCTCCATCATCGAAGAGGGCGCGATCCCCGAGGACGTGACGATCTCCGTCCTGACACAGGCCCGCGAGGACCTGATCGAGCGGACCGTCGAATCCATCGTCGGCGCCCACCGCGCGACCGTGCACCTGTACAACGCGACGGCGCCCACCTTCCGCCGGGTCGTCTTCCGCGGCTCGAAGGACGACATCAAGCAGATCGCCGTGGACGGCACTCGGCTGGTCATGGAGTACGCGGAGAAACTGCTGGGCCCGGAGACGATCTTCGGCTACCAGTACAGCCCCGAGATCTTCACCGACACCGAGCTGGACTTCGCCCTGGAGGTCTGCGAGGCGGTCTGTGACGTCTGGCAGCCGGAGGAGGGCCGCGAGATCATCCTCAACCTGCCCGCCACCGTGGAGCGTTCGACCCCGTCCACGCACGCCGACCGGTTCGAGTGGATGTCGCGCAACCTGTCGCGCCGCGAGTTCGTCTGCCTGTCGGCCCACCCGCACAACGACCGCGGCACCGCCGTCGCCGCCGCCGAACTGGCCATCATGGCCGGTGCGGACCGGATCGAGGGCTGCCTGTTCGGTCAGGGCGAGCGCACCGGCAACGTCGACCTGGTCACCCTGGGCATGAACCTGTTCTCGCAGGGTGTCGACCCGCAGATCGACTTCTCGCAGATCGACGAGATCCGCCGCACCAGCGAGTACTGCAACCAGATGGAGGTCCACCCGCGCCACCCCTACGCGGGAGACCTGGTCTACACCGCCTTCTCCGGCTCCCACCAGGACGCCATCAAGAAGGGCTTCGACGCCATGGAGGCCGACGCGGCCGCCCAGGGCAAGACCGTGGACGACATCGAGTGGGCGGTGCCGTACCTGCCGATCGACCCGAAGGACGTCGGCCGCAGTTACGAGGCCGTCATCCGGGTCAACTCGCAGTCCGGCAAGGGTGGAATCGCCTACGTTCTGAAGAACGACCACAAGCTGGACCTGCCGCGCCGGATGCAGATCGAGTTCTCCCGGATCATTCAGGCCAAGACCGATGCCGAGGGTGGCGAGGTCACGCCGACGCAGATCTGGTCCACGTTCCAGGACGAGTACCTGCCGAACCCCGAGAACGCCTGGGGGCGCGTACAGATCCGCTCAGGTCAGACCACGACCGGCTCCGACGGCCGGGACACGATCACGGTCGACGCGACCGTGGACGGTGCGGACACCGTGCTGACCGGCAGCGGCAACGGCCCGATCTCCGCGTTCTTCGAAGCGCTGCAGGCCATCGGTATCGACGCCCGTCTGCTGGACTACACCGAGCACACCATGAGCGAGGGCGCCAGCGCCCAGGCCGCCTCGTACATCGAGTGCGCGATCGACGGAAAGGTCCTGTGGGGCATCGGCATCGACGCCAACACCACGCGTGCCTCGCTGAAGGCGGTCGTCTCCGCCGTCAACCGCGCCACCCGCTGACCCGGTGCCCGAAAGGGCATGAACGCGCACGGCCGAAGACCCCGCCCACCCACATCCGGGGGGCGGGGTTCGGCCATCTACAGCGGTTGTGACGATCGAGGTGCTGACGCCGCATCATGACTGTGGTTAACATCACGTCCACACGGCAATGTTGCCGGAGGGGGCACCTCCCGTGCCCATAGGGCCACGGGGGAGTTACGGAGGTGTGCGACGTGCGGTCAGCCCTGGGACAACGCGCCATGAAGCTGCGTATCTGCGGCATCCGCACCATCTGGGACACCGTCGGTGACGGCGAGTTCTTCTGCCCCGGCTGCGGCGGCGACCGCAACTACAGCCGACTCACCGGCCGTCGCCGCTTCGCGGTACTCGGCGTGCCGATACTGCGGCGCGGCACCGCGGGCCCCGTCATCGAATGCGCCGCCTGCCGGGCCCACTTCGACACCGATGTGCTCGACCACCCCACCACCACCCGGTTCTCCGCCATGCTCCGGGACGCCGTCCACACGGTTGCGCTCGGTGTCCTCGCGGCCGGCGGAACCGCCTCCCGCACGGTCCTGGAGACCGCGGCGGCCATCGTGCGCGGCGCCGGGTTCGACGACTGCACGGAGGAACAGCTCTCCACCGTCGTGGAGGTCCTCTCCGCCGACATCGGCCACGGCTCCCCCTTCGACCCGGCGGCCGAGGCCTGCGGAGCGGCCCTCGCCATCGAACTGCACGAGGCGCTGGAACCCCTCGCCCCGCATCTGGCCCCCGCCGGACGCGAATCGATCCTGCTGCAGGGCGCCAGGATCGCGCTCGCCGACGGCCCGTACGGGCAGGCGGAACGCGAGGTGCTGACCACGGTCGGCGGGGCGCTGCAACTCCACGCCGAGGACACGGCCCGACTGCTCGCCGCGGCGGCGCGTACCCCCTCCTGAACGGCTCCGTCCGCACCGGGCGCGTAATCCTGCGGGAGCAATCGCGCCCGTGCGCCCCCTGCGGAAGCAGCCGCGAAGTCGCGACCGGGCCGAGGCGGTGATCGTCGCGTACGAGTCGGGGCTGGTCGTATCGGCCGTCGGCGGGGCGCACGGAAACCGAGACCGCCCGCTTCGGGGGCCGGCCAGATGAGCCGTCCCCGTACCGGACAATGGACGCATGAGCTTGTTCCGGGACGACGGCGTGGTGCTGCGCACGCAGAAGCTGGGCGAGGCCGACCGGATCATCACGATCCTGACCCGCGGCCACGGCCGGGTGCGGGCCGTCGCGCGCGGGGTACGGCGTACGAAGTCCAAGTTCGGGGCACGGCTGGAACCTTTCTCCCACGTCGACGTGCAGTTCTTCGCCCGGGGCAGCGAACTGATCGGCCGCGGTCTGCCACTCTGCACCCAGAGCGAGACGATCGCCCCGTACGGTGGCGGCATCGTCACCGACTACGCCCGCTACACCGCGGGCACCGCGATGCTGGAGACCGCCGAGCGGTTCACCGACCACGAGGGCGAGCCCGCGGTCCAGCAGTATCTGCTGCTCGTCGGCGGGCTGCGCACCCTCGCCCGCGGCGAGCACGAGCCGCATCTCATCCTCGACGCCTTCCTGCTGCGGTCGCTCGCCGTCAACGGCTACGCACCCAGCTTCGAGGACTGCGCCAAGTGCGGAATGCCCGGACCGAACCGGTTCTTCTCCGTCGCGGCAGGCGGCGTCATATGCGCCGACTGCCGGGTGCCCGGCAGCGTCGTACCCTCGGCGGAGGCCGTCACCCTGCTGAGCGCACTGCTCACAGGCGACTGGGAGACGGCGGACGCGTGCGAGGCGCGTCATGTCAGGGAGGGGAGCGGACTGGTGTCCGCCTATCTCCACTGGCATCTGGAGCGCGGACTGCGCTCACTGCGGTACGTAGAGAATTGACACAGGCAGATCAGGCACAGGGAGCGAGACAGTTCATGGCAGTACGCGGGATTCTCGGCGGCCGTAACCGGCGCGACTACAAGACCCCGGAGCCGCACCCCTCCGGTGCCACGCCTCCGAAGATCCCCGGCGAGCTCGTGCCCAAGCACGTCGCCGTCGTGATGGACGGCAACGGCCGCTGGGCCAAGGAACGCGGCCTCCCGCGCACCGAGGGCCACAAGGTCGGCGAGGGCGTCGTCATGGACGTCCTCAAGGGCTGCATCGAGATGGGCGTGAAGAACCTCTCGCTGTACGCGTTCTCCACCGAGAACTGGAAGCGGTCCCCGGAGGAAGTGAAGTTCCTGATGAACTTCAACCGGGACGTCATCCGCCGCCGCCGCGACGAGATGGACGAACTGGGCATCCGCATCCGCTGGGTGGGACGCATGCCGAAGCTGTGGAAGTCCGTCGTCCAGGAGCTCCAGGTCGCCCAGGAGCAGACGAAGGACAATGACAGGATGACGCTGTACTTCTGCGTCAACTACGGCGGCCGGGCCGAAATCGCCGACGCCGCGCAGCGCATCGCGCAGGACGTCGCGGCCGGAAAGCTGGACCCGTCCAAGGTCAACGAGAAGACGTTCGCGAAGTACATCTACTACCCGGACATGCCGGACGTCGACCTCTTCGTCCGGCCCAGCGGCGAGCAGCGCACGTCCAACTATCTGATCTGGCAGAGCGCATACGCCGAGATGGTTTTCCAGGACGTGCTCTGGCCGGACTTCGACCGCCGTGACCTGTGGCGCGCCTGCCTGGAGTACGCCCAGCGCGACCGGCGCTTCGGCGGTGCGGTGGAGGCGGATCAGGAGCCGACGGGCTGAGGAAGGGGAGCCGGGGGCAGCGCCCCCGGCCCGTCACTCCTTCGCGCCCGCACACTCCGCGCACGTCCCGAAGATCTCCACCGTGTGGGCCACGTTCACATACCCGTGCTGCGAGGCGATCGTCTCCGCCCACTGCTCCACCGCGGGCCCCTCGACCTCCACGGCCTTGCCGCACATCCGGCACACCAGGTGGTGATGGTGGTCCCCGGTCGAGCAGCGCCGGTACACGGACTCGCCGTCCGTGGTGCGCAGCACATCGACCTCGCCCGCATCGGCGAGGGACTGGAGGGTGCGGTAGACGGTGGTCAGCCCGACCGAGTCACCGCGGTGCTTGAGCACATCGTGCAGCTCCTGGGCGCTGCGGAACTCGTCCACCTCGTCGAGCGCCGCCGCCACCGCCGCCCGCTGCCGGGTCGACCGGCCGCGTACCGGGGCCGCGTTCGTTCCACTGATCGGCGCCGTCGCCACAGCAGCCTCCTCGTGTCGCCCGTCCTTGTGTCGGGCCATTGTGCCAGCCCGTCCGGGCGTCACGGTCAAACCCGGAGTTCGTCCGCAGCCGGGCGGGAGGCCGATACCTCAAGAGTGCACTCCTCGGACGCCGCTTCGCTCCGGCGGGCGCGCCTTCTGGCCAAGGGGGTCGCGAGCAGCGTCAGGCCGATGAAGACCGCGATGGCCAGCAGCACGATCGTCGCACCGGGCGGGACGTCCTGGTAGTACGAGGTCACGGTGCCTGCCAGGGCCACCGCCGTACCGATGGCGACCGACAGCACGAACGTCACCTTGAAGGACCTGGAGATCTGTTGCGCGGCCGCGACCGGCACCACCATCAGCGCGCTGACCAGCAGCAGTCCGACGACCCGCATCGCCACGGTGACCGTCACCGCCGCCGTCACGGCGATCAGCAGATTCAGTGCGCGCACCGGCAGCCCGGTGACCCGGGCGAACTCCTCGTCCTGGCTGACCGCGAACAGTTGCCGGCGCAGCCCCAGCGTCACCAGCAGCACGAAGGCGGCCAGCAGACAGATCGCGGTGGTGTCCTCGGTGGAGACCGTGGAGAGGGAGCCGAAGAGATACGAGGTGAGGTTGGCGCTGGAGCCGGTTTCGGAGAGGTTGATCAGCAGGACACCGCCCGCCATGCCGCCGTAGAACAGCATGGCCAGCGCGATGTCGCCGCGGGTGCGTCCGTACCAGCGGATCAGCTCCATCACGACGGCGCCGGCGACGGCGACCGCCGTGGCCATCCACACCGGGCTGGTGGAGAGCAGGAAGCCGAGACCGACACCGGTCATCGCGATATGGCCGATGCCGTCGCCCATCAGGGCCTGGCGGCGCTGGACGAGATAGATGCCGACGGCGGGGGCGATGACGCCGACCAGTACGGCGGCGAGCAGAGCCCGCTGCATGAACGGGGGGTCGAGGAATTCCATGATCAGCTCAGCAGTCCCGTCCGGACGGGCTCGGAGGCCGCGTGGGGGTGTACGTGGTCGTGTCCGGGCAGCGCGTGCTGTCCCAGCGCCTTCGGGGGCGGCCCGTCGTGCATCACACAGCCGTCGCGCAGCACGATCGCGCGGTCGATCAGGGGCTCCAACGGGCCGAGCTCATGCAGCACGAGCAACACCGTGGTGCCGGCCGCGACCTGTTCGCGGAGCGTCGCGGCGAGGATCTCCTGGCTTGCCAGGTCGACGCCGGCCATCGGCTCGTCCATGATCAGCAGCTCCGGTTCGGCGGACAGCGCCCGGGCGATCAGCACCCGCTGGTGCTGTCCGCCGGAGAGCGCGCTCACCGAGTCCTTCGCCCGGTCGGCGAGCCCCACGAGTTCGATGGCCCGGTCGACGGCGGCCCGGTCGGCCTTGCGGAGCAGGCCCAGCTTCGTACGGGAAAGACGCCCGGAGGAGACGACCTCATGGACCGTGGCGGGGACGCCGCCGGCCGCCGTGGTGCGCTGGGGTACGTAACCGATACGCGCCCAGGAACGGAAGCGGCGCAGCGGGGTGCCGAACAGCTCGATGGAGCCGCCGGTGAGCGGGACCTGGCCGATGACGGAGCGTACGGCGGTCGACTTGCCCGAGCCGTTGGCACCGAGCAGGGCGACGACCTCGCCGCGGCGGACGGTCAGGTCGATGCCGCGCAGCACCGGACGCGCGCCGAGCGTGGCCGTGGCGCCGCGCAGGGCAATCACGGGTTCGGTCGTGGTGCTCCCGGGCTCGGGCATGAGCGCCTCCGATGCTGCTGTGGCGGGCGTTGCGTAGGTCATTTCGCGCCCAGTGCCTTCTGCAGGGCGGCGAGGTTGGACTGCATGACCTCGATGTAGTCATCGCCCTTGGACTTGTCCGTGATTCCCTCCAGCGGGTCCAGGACGTCGGTCTTCAGGCCGGTGTCTTCGGCGAGGGTTTTCGCGGCTTTGTCGCTGGCGAGCGGCTCGAAGAATACGGTGGTGACCTCGTTCTTCTTCGCGATGGTGTGGATCTCGTTGATCCGGGCGGGGCTGGGCTCGGCCTCGGGGTCGATGCCGGCGATGCCCTCCTGGGTGAGCCCGTAGCGCTCGGCGAGGTACCCGAAGGAGGAGTGGGTGGTGATGAAGGTCTTGGTCTTGGTGTTCTTCAGGCCCGTCTCGTACGCCGTGTTCAGCGCGTCGAGCTTGTCGACGAGTGCGTCCGTGTTCTTGCGGTAGTCCGCGGCGTGGCCGGGGTCGGTCTTCTCCAGGGACTTTCCGACGCCCCTGGCGACCTCGGCGTACTTCACCGGGTCCAGCCAGATGTGGGGGTCGGCGCCGGCCTCGTCACCGTGGTCTTCCGGCGTGGTGAGCTCCGCGGCATCGACGACGTTCTTCGAGCCGGACTGCTTGATGGCGTCGTCGACGGCGGGCTGGATGCCCTTGAGGTAGAGGATGTAGTCGGCGTCGCTGAGATCGCCGGTCTGCCGCGGGGTGAGCTCCAGGTCGTGCGGCTCGACGCCCGGCTTGGTCAGCGTGGTGACGGAGACGTGCTTCCCGCCTATCTGCTCGGCCAGGAACTGCATCGGGTAGAACGAGGCCACCACGTCGAGTTTGTCGCCGTTCTTGTCGTCGGCGACATCCGAGGCGGAGCAGGCGGTGAGGCCGAGGGCGACTGCTCCTGCGACGGCGACGGTGGGTATGAGGCGGCTTACGTTCATGACAGTCATTTTCAACAAAACTGGAAACGATTGTCAACAAGGCTGATGAGATGACTGCTGGGCCGTCTGCGTCGATACCGATTTGATCGAAGGGGAGTGCCCGCCGGTAATCTGAAGCATTCGCCCGCCCGTCTCCCGACCACCACCCCCCACCGAGGCGCTTCGCGCCGCCCCTGTCCAATTTCGTCGTCGTAATGAAGAGAGCACCGTGGCCGCCGACAAGATCGACTCCATCGTCAGCCTGAGCAAGCGCCGTGGCTTCGTCTATCCCTGCAGTGAGATCTACGGCGGTCAGCGTGCCGCCTGGGACTACGGGCCGCTGGGCGTCGAGCTGAAGGAGAACCTCAAGCGCCAGTGGTGGCGCTACATGGTCACCTCGCGCGAGGACGTGGTCGGACTCGACTCGTCGGTCGTCCTGGCCCCTGAGGTGTGGGTCGCCTCCGGCCACGTCGCCACGTTCACCGACCCGCTGACCGAGTGCACCTCCTGCCACAAGCGCTTCCGCGCCGACCACCTGGAGGAGGCGTACGAGGAGAAGCACGGCCACGCGCCCGCGAACGGCCTGGTCGAGCTCAACTGCCCCAACTGCGGCAACAAGGGCACGTTCACCGAGCCCAAGCAGTTCTCGGGCCTGCTCTCCACCCACCTCGGCCCGACCCAGGACTCCGGCTCGGTCGCCTATCTGCGTCCCGAGACCGCCCAGGGCATCTTCACCAACTTCGGCCAGGTCCAGCAGACCTCGCGCAAGAAGCCGCCGTTCGGCATCGCCCAGATGGGCAAGTCCTTCCGGAACGAGATCACTCCGGGCAACTTCATCTTCCGCACCCGCGAGTTCGAGCAGATGGAGATGGAGTTCTTCGTCAAGCCGGGCGAGGACGAGAAGTGGCACGAGTACTGGATGGAGCAGCGCTGGAACTGGTACACCGGCCTGGGCCTGCGCGAGGAGAACATGCGGTGGTACGACCACCCCGCGGAGAAGCTCTCCCACTACTCCAAGCGCACCGCTGACATCGAGTACCGCTTCCGCTTCGGCGGCAGCGAGTGGGGCGAGCTGGAGGGCGTCGCCAACCGCACGGACTACGACCTCAAGGCGCATTCCAAGGCCTCGGGCACGGACCTGTCCTTCTTCGACCAGGAGGCCGGCGAGCGCTGGACTCCGTACGTCATCGAGCCGGCAGCTGGTGTCGGCCGCGCGATGCTCGCCTTCCTCCTCGACGCCTACATCGAGGACGAGGCGCCCAACGCCAAGGGCGTCATGGAGAAGCGCACCGTGATGCGTCTCGACCCGCGCCTCGCGCCGGTCAAGGTCGCCGTCCTGCCGCTGTCCCGCAACCCGCAGCTGTCGCCGAAGGCCAAGGGCCTCGCGACCGACCTGCGGAAGAACTGGAACATCGAGTTCGACGACGCGGGCGCCATCGGCCGCCGCTACCGCCGTCAGGACGAGATCGGTACGCCGTTCTGCGTCACCGTCGACTTCGACACCCTCGACGACAACGCGGTGACCGTGCGCGAGCGCGACACGATGAAGCAGGAGCGCGTCTCCCTGGACCAGATCCAGGCCTACCTCGGCGCCCGACTGCTCGGCTGCTGACGTACCGCATCCGCTGGACGAAGCCCCCGGTTCCTTGTACGGAACCGGGGGCTTCGTCGCACACTGGGCGACCGCCGGATCGTCCATGGTGAACTGCCCGCCGCGCACGCCTTGCTCGACGATCTCCCGCAGCGGGCCGACCGGTTCGAGGATGTGGTCCTCGACGACCGGGCTCTCCCCTGTCAGCACGCTGTAGGTGGCGAGCAGCTCGAGGTCGTCGCCCGCCTTGTGGCGCTTGGCTTCGAACAGCGCCGCCAGCCAGTGCCTCAGCTTCTCCGGGGCGGGCTCCGCCGAGGTGGTGCGGGATCCTTCACCCGGCCGGGCCGAAAATCGGGTGCTGAGCCCCGTCCGGGCGCGGTACGGTTCCGGCATGTCTTCGTTCTTCCAGATCTACGAGTGAGAGCGCGGCGGGTCCTACCCCCCGCCGCCCATCGGATCGATTCCAGGTCGCTTCAGACCTCACTTCTCACCTACGAATGGGAGAACGCCGTGGCCAAGAGCCGCAACAACCTCCTCGGTGTGGGCGGACAGCGCAAGAAGCTGTCCCGCGCCGAGCAGCAGGGCGCGGGCCCTGCGCGCAATGCCGACCGTAAGACGGCTGCCGACCAGAAGCAGGAGCTGCTGCGCAAGATGCGTGAGCGCGCGCAGTCGGGGCCGGCCTCCACGCAGGCCGCCCCGTCCGCAGCGCAGGCCGAGTCGTCGGACGGCTCCGCGCAGCCGAGCGCGTCCGAGCAGGACGCGTCGGCGCAGAGCTGACGCCTCCACATCACCCGTACGGCATCCCACGTACGGCATCACCCGTACGACCGTGGGCCCGGATCACCTGGAGTGATCCGGGCCCACGCCCCGTTGCCGCCCCGTGCTCACGCCATCCTGCGCGGCAGCCGCAGGCTCGGCCGTCGTCCGAGCCGCGCCTGCCGCCCCGTGCTCACGCCATCCTGCGCGGCAGCCGCAGGCTCGGCCGTCGTCCGAGCCGCGCCTGGTGACGTACGTCGTCCCTGCCGACGACGAGACCAGGCAGCGGCTGTGGCGCCCTCAGGCCCTGGAGCTCGCCGACGCCTGATCCCCGGCAGGGGCACCCGCCCGTACCTCCAGGCGCTCCGCTGTCCGACGCGCCGTCTCCCGCGCCCAGCGCCCGCTTGTCAGCGCCCCCACCAGCAGGATGCACAGCCCGCATCCGGTCGTGATCCACCAGGCGGGCTTGCTCGCGTCCACGAAGGCGGCCGCGTACTCGGCGCTGCGCGGGGACCCGGCACCGGCCACGCCCGCCGCCAGCACCGCACCGATCACGGCGACCCCGAGCGTCCCGCCGACCTGTCGGCTGGTCGAGGCCACCGCCGCCGCCACACCGGCCTGCGAACGCGGCATCCCGGAGACGGCCGTGTTGGTGATCGGTGCGTTCACCATGCCGAAGCCCAGGCCGAACAGCACATAGCCGGTGAACAGCAGGACGTTGTCCGTCTCCGCGTCGAACGCGGCGAACAACAGCCCGCACGCCGTCATGGCCGCCCCCGCCACCAGCAGCGGCAGCCGCGGCCCCCGGCTGCCGACGAGCCGCCCGGACAGTGGTGCGCAGACAAAGGTCAGGGCCGCCATCGGCAGCATGTACAGACCGGCGTGCAGCGCGCTCAGCCCGCGCACGTTCTGCAGATAGAGGGTGTTGAGGAAGAGGAACCCGCTCAGCGCGGCGAAGGCGCAGACCGCTATGACGGTGGCCCCGCTGAACGGGGCGCTGCGGAAGAACCTCAGATCGATGAGGGGTTCGGCGCGCCTGGGCTCGTACAGCAGCAACCCGACGAGCGAGCACACGGCGAGCGCGGCGAACACCAGGATGCGTGGCGAGGTCCAGCCGGCCGAGGGCGCTTCGATGATCGCGTACGTCAGCGAACCGAGCAGCGCGATCACCAGCAGCTGCCCCACGGGGTCGGGGCGGCGTGGCTTCGGGGCACGTGACTCGGGGACGTACCGCCAGGTGAGCAGCAGTGCGACCAGACCGACCGGCAGATTGATCCAGAAGATCGACCGCCAGCCGACCGAGTCCACCAGCAGGCCGCCGACCACCGGTCCCGCCGCCATGGAGATGCCGACGACACCGCCCCACACCCCGATGGCACGGGCCCGCTCACGCGGGTCGGTGAAGGTGTTGGTGATGATCGACATCGCGACGGGGTTGAGCATTGAGCCGCCCACCGCCTGCACCATCCGGAACGCCACCAGCGACTCCAGGTTCGGAGCCAGGGAGCAGAGCACCGAGCCGAGGGTGAAGAGGACGAGCCCTATCTTGAAGATCTTCCGGCGCCCGATCCGGTCGGCGGTGGAGCCCGCGAGCATCAGCAGCGAGGCGAGGACGAGGGTGTAGGCGTCGATCGTCCACTGCATGCCTGCGACGGTGGCGTGCAGTTCTTTCTGCATGGAGGGAAGGGCGACATTGAGGACGGTGTTGTCGAGACTGACGATCAGCAGGCTCATGCAGCAGATCGCCAGCACCAACTGCCGTCGACGGAGGCTCAGCTCAGGCATACATGGATAGTACGGTTAACTAACGAAATCTGCTGGCGGGCCGCTCCACGCCGTACGCGACAATGGAGCAATGACCACGCTCGCCCCCGCGCCCCCGCTGCTCCGGATCGGCCCGCACACGGTGCAGCCGCCGGTGGTGCTCGCCCCCATGGCCGGCATCACCAACGCCCCGTTCCGCACCCTGTGCCGGGAGTTCTCCGGCGGCAAGGGGCTGTTCGTCAGCGAGATGATCACCACGCGGGCGCTGGTCGAGCGCAATGAGAAGACCATGCAGCTCATCCACTTCGACGCGAGCGAGACCCCGCGCTCGATCCAGCTGTACGGAGTGGACCCGGTCACGGTCGGCAAGGCCGTCCGCATGATCGTCGACGAGAACCTCGCCGACCACATCGACCTGAACTTCGGCTGCCCGGTCCCGAAGGTCACCCGCAAGGGCGGCGGCTCGGCGCTCCCGTACAAGCGGCCGCTGCTGCGCGCGATCCTCCACCAGGCGGTCTCCAACGCGGGCGATCTGCCGGTCACCATCAAGATGCGCAAGGGCATCGACGACGACCACACCACCTACCTCGACGCGGGCCGGATCGCGGTGGAGGAGGGCGTCACGGCCGTCGCCCTGCACGGCAGGACGGCCGCCCAGCACTATGGCGGCACGGCCGACTGGGACGCCATCGCCCGCCTCAAGGAGCATGTCCCGGAGATCCCCGTCCTCGGCAACGGCGACATCTGGTGTGCGGACGACGCCCGCCGGATGATGCGCGAGACCGGCTGCGACGGCGTGGTCGTGGGCCGCGGCTGCCTGGGTCGCCCCTGGCTCTTCGGTGACCTGGTGAGCGCGTTCGAGGGTACGGAGACGAGGCAGGCGCCCGGACTCCGCAAGGTCGCCGACGTCATGCTGAGGCACGCGACGCTGCTGGGGGGGTGGATCGGCGACGAGACCCGGGGCGTGATCGACTTCCGTAAGCATGTCGCCTGGTACCTCAAGGGCTTCTCGGTCGGCTCCGAGATGCGCAAGAAGCTGGCGATCACCTCGTCGCTGGACGAGCTGGGCGGGCAGCTGCAGGAGCTGGACCTCGACCAGCCGTGGCCGGACGGGGCGGACGGGCCGCGCGGGCGCACCTCGGGCAACAACCGGGTGGTGCTGCCGGACGGCTGGCTGAAGGACCCGTACGACTGCGCGGGCGTGAGCGCGGACGCGGAGCTGGACACCTCGGGCGGCTGAGGGCGCCCCTGAGGTCCTCCGGGACCTGCCCCGGCCCATTGGTGGCCCCCGGCCCAGCGGGGGCCTGCCCGGGCCCATTGGCGGTTCCCGGGCCCGCCGGGGGTCTGCCGGGCCCACTGGTGGTTCCCAGGTCCACCGGGGGTCTGCCGGGCCCACTGATGGTTCCCCAGGGCCACCGGGTCTTCTCAGGCCCTCCGGGAACCTTCCCGGGGCCTTTCGGGGTCTCCGGGGACCCTTCCAGGCCCTTCGGGGCCTCCGGACCCCTCGGGGTCTCCGGGCCCTTGTCGGCCCTTCACGAGGCACACGGCACCACAGGCACCGCGTGCCTCTTCGTTTGCCTCGCTCATCTGAGCGTCATATTCGGCCGGATTCGGCGATATCCAGCCAAGGGTGAGCCTCGATGCGCCCTCGCGGGGCATCGCGCATCGAATCTGCTCACACTCGGCTGCACCTTGGTGATCAACGAGTGACCAGTAGTCGCCTCTCACTCGTCCGGATGGTGACATCTGAGCGCCGACCGTAGAGTGATTCTCGCCACCCTGAGAGTCAGGTCGCTCAAATGAGCGCCAATTTGAGGGCTGCACTTCTCAAATGATGGCACTCGGTGCCAACGGGCTCCAATTTGATCGATCGACGCTTCCCTTGCGCTGCGTATACGAGTCAAGGGATTCTGATTGCACTGAGTGCTGATTCGTTCAAGAAGTGAAGATTGCTCGCCATCGAGGGACGGAGCATGTCACTTTCGATCTGCTGGCGGACGGGTGGTTGAGGCCTCATGACGCGCAAGTGGACGTACCCAGACACCTTCGATCTGGGTATGTTCCTCGCCGTCAGGGCAGCCACCGCGTCCTCGAGGAGTCGAGACCCGTGTCGGAAAACAAAGATCCCCACGTATCCACCCCGGAACCCCGGGAGCCCCAGGGCCGGAAGTTCGTTTATGACTTCACCGAGGGCAACAAGGATCTGAAGGACCTCCTCGGCGGGAAGGGCGCCAACCTCGCCGAGATGACCAACCTCGGGCTCCCCGTCCCTCCGGGCTTCACCATCACCACGGAGGCCTGCAAGGTCTACCTCGACAGTGGCGAGGAGCCGACGGAGCTGCGCGCCGAGGTCAGCGCGCATCTCGACGCCCTCGAGGCGCGGATGGGCAAGAAGCTCGGCCAGGCGGACGACCCGCTGCTGGTCTCGGTCCGCTCCGGCGCGAAGTTCTCGATGCCCGGCATGATGGACACGGTTCTCAACATCGGCCTCTCCGACGCGTCCGTGGTCGGTCTCACCGCCCAGGCCGGCGACGAGCGGTTCGCGTGGGACTCCTACCGCCGCCTCATCCAGATGTTCGGCAAGACCGTCCTCGGTGTCGACGGCGACCTCTTCGAGGAGGCGCTGGAGGCGGCGAAGGAGGCCAAGGGCGTCACGGTCGACGTGGATCTCGACGCGGCCGACCTGAAGAAGCTGGTCAAGCAGTTCAAGAAGATCGTCTCGCGAGACGCCGGGCGTGACTTCCCGCAGGACCCGCGCGAGCAGATGGACCTGGCCATAAAGGCCGTCTTCGACTCGTGGAACACCGACCGGGCCAAGCTCTACCGTCGCCAGGAGCGCATCCCCGGCGACCTCGGCACGGCCGTCAACGTCTGCTCGATGGTCTTCGGCAACCTCGGCCCCGACTCCGGTACGGGTGTCGCGTTCACCCGTGACCCGGCCAGCGGTCACCAGGGCGTCTACGGCGACTACCTGCAGAACGCGCAGGGCGAGGACGTCGTCGCCGGTATCCGCAACACGGTGCCGCTCGCCGAGCTGGAGTCGATCGACAAGAAGTCGTACGACCAGCTGATGCAGATCATGGAAACCCTCGAGACGCACTACAAGGACCTGTGCGACATCGAGTTCACCATCGAGCGCGGCCAGCTGTGGATGCTCCAGACCCGGGTCGGCAAGCGCACCGCCGGTGCCGCCTTCCGGATCGCGACGCAGCTCGTCGACCAGGGCCTGATCGACGAGGCCGAGGCACTTCAGCGGGTCACCGGGGCGCAGCTCGCGCAGCTGATGTTCCCGCGCTTCGACGACGATGCGAAGACCGAGCTGCTGGGCCGTGGCATCGCCGCGTCGCCGGGCGCCGCGGTCGGTAAGGCCGTCTTCGACTCGTACACCGCGGTGAAGTGGTCCCGGTCCGGTGAGAAGGTCATTCTCATCCGCCGTGAGACCAACCCCGACGACCTCGACGGCATGATCGCGGCCGAGGGCATCCTGACCTCGCGCGGCGGCAAGACCTCGCACGCCGCCGTCGTCGCCCGAGGCATGGGCAAGACCTGTGTCTGCGGCGCCGAGGACCTCGAAGTCGACACCAAGCGCCGCCGGATGACGGTGGGCGGCCGGGTCATCGAGGAGGGCGACGTCGTCTCCATCGACGGCTCCACCGGCAAGGTGTACCTCGGTGAGGTCCCCGTCGTGCCGTCCCCGGTCGTCGAGTACTTCGAGGGCCGGATGCACGCGGGCGCCGACGACGCCGACGAGCTGGTCGCCGCCGTGCACCGGATCATGGCGTACGCGGACCGGGTGCGCCGACTGCGGGTGCGGGCCAACGCCGACAACGCCGAGGACGCGCTGCGCGCCCGCCGCTTCGGCGCCCAGGGCATCGGCCTGTGCCGCACCGAGCACATGTTCCTCGGCGAGCGCCGCGAGATGGTCGAGAAGCTGATCCTCGCGGACACCGACGCCGAGCGCGAAGCCGCACTGGAGGAGCTGCTCCCGCTCCAGCGGGCCGACTTCGTCGAGCTGTTCGAGGCGATGGACGGACTGCCCGTCACCGTACGGCTGCTCGACCCGCCGCTGCACGAGTTCCTGCCCGACATCACCGAGCTCTCGGTACGGGTCGCGCTCGCCGAGTCCCGCAAGGACGCCAACGAGAACGACCTGCGCCTGCTCCAGGCCGTGCACAAGCTGCACGAGCAGAACCCGATGCTCGGTCTGCGCGGGGTCCGTCTCGGTCTCGTCATCCCCGGCCTGTTCGCCATGCAGGTACGGGCGATCGCCGAGGCCGCGGCGGCCCGCAAGAACGCCAAGGGCGACCCGCGTGCCGAGATCATGATTCCGCTCGTCGGCACGGTCCAGGAACTGGAGATCGTGCGGGAGGAGGCCGACCAGGTCATCGCCGAGGTCGAGGCCGCCACCGGCACCCGGCTGAAGCTCACCATCGGCACGATGATCGAGCTGCCGCGCGCCGCGCTGACCGCCGGCCAGATCGCCGAGGCCGCGCAGTTCTTCTCCTTCGGTACGAACGACCTGACCCAGACGGTGTGGGGCTTCTCCCGTGACGACGTGGAGGCGTCGTTCTTCACCGCGTACCTGGAGAAGGGCATCTTCGGGGTGTCGCCGTTCGAGACGATCGACAAGGACGGCGTCGGCTCGCTGGTCCGCAGCGCCGTCGCGGCCGGCCGGGCCACCCGCCCGGACCTGAAGCTCGGTGTCTGCGGCGAGCACGGCGGCGACCCGGAGTCGGTGCACTTCTTCCACGAGGTGGGCCTGGACTACGTGTCCTGCTCCCCGTTCCGTATCCCCGTCGCACGCCTGGAAGCGGGCCGGGCGGCGGCGGACTCGAAGGGCAGCGACAGCCGCTGACCCGGCACCACACCACCTGACACCGGAACCGTCGTCGGCTCACACCGACCTCACCGACCCGACGGCGGCTTTGGAACACCAAGAGGCGGCGGCACCCTGTGCGAGGGTGCCGCCCCCGCGGTTTGTTCTGGGGGAAATGGTTGTTCGACGTTGTGTCTTTCCCTCGTCCCATACGGTTCGATACGCAAAGTTCGTTCAATATGCAAAGACATCGGCCGGGAACGGACCGGGGTGCGGCCCATGGATCCCCATCCGTGGGCCGCACCCGGCTTACCCCCGTCGGGTACGGAGCCGCACCGTCGCCGACCGCCGCCGAACGAGCAAAACCCCCCACGGCCTTCACTCGCTCTTCCGGTGGCTCCGGATTCGTACCCGACGTCGTACAGCTTTTCGGGTGACGACGTGCGGGGCGAGACGTTTCACCTCTGGCCGAAACCCCGTGGTGACGTGCTGTTACGGATCACCTACCCTTGGGTGGGGGGTAATTGCAGGTGCAACAGGTGGGGGTTCGGTGCTGCGCATCCATATGTCCGGAGTGGACCTTTCCAAGGTGCGGATGGCCACCCGGCCGGATGCGCTGTGGGAAACCACTCTGAGTTTCCATCGGCTGAGGGACCGGCGCGGTTCCACGGTGTTCGGGAAATGGCGTACGGAAACCCGGCCCCGATTGAATGGCGAAGTACGCCTGCTGGCCGCGGTGATTCCGCGCCGCGGCTATTTCCCGGATTTTCTGACGCCATCTCAGGAAAGTGGCGAACCATACGGCATCGACGCCGGAATCGAGGCGCTGCGCAACACCCCGCCCCGGCGGATCCGCGCCGAACTCGCCCTGCTGGGCGCCGAACGCCGCGAGGCGGGCCGCGCCCCGGACGGGCGTGTCGATCCGCTCGACCGGCTCATCGGCGCCCTGCGCAGCTACCACCGCGCCGCTGTCGAACCGTACTGGCCGCATATCCAGGCCAGCATCGAGGCCGACCGCGCCGTCCGCGGCCGGGCCCTTCTGGACGGCGGTGCGGAAGAGTTGCTCGCCTCCCTCCCGCCCATGATCCGCTGGCGGGCCCCCGTACTGGAGGCGGACTACCCCGTCGACCGTGAACTCCATCTGGACGGACGGGGGTTACTGCTCCAGCCGTCCTTCTTCTGCCGCGTCACCCCGGTCGTCTACCGCGACCCGCAGCTTCCGCCGGTCCTCGTATACCCGGTCACCCACTCCCGCGCCCCGGTCTTCGCCGATCCGGGACCCTGGCTCGGCCGGCTCCTCGGCAACACCCGCTCGACGGTCCTGAGGGCCATCGGCAACGGTTGCACGACCAGCGAACTCGCCCGCCGGGCAGGGGTCTCCCTCGCCTCGGCGAGCCAGCACGCCTGCGTGCTGCGCGAGGCCGGCCTGATCCACACACTGCGGCACGGCAGCTCCGTCCTGCACACGCTGACCCCGCTGGGCGGATCGCTGCTCCGGGGCGGCGCACCGCTCGCCATGTCCTGATACCGGAGGTCGGAAACTTTTCTTCGCCGATACCGATGAGTTCTGCGCAGCCCCGCCGTCTACCTTTCGTAAAGCCGCCCGGGAACCTCAGGCTTGGCTCAACTTTCCCGCGATTCGGTCGAACTGGTTGGACGAAGCACGTATCGCGTCCTTAAGGTCGCGACCATGCCCGACATAGCACTCACCACCCTGGTCGTCCTCTGCCTCGCCGCGGCCGCGGCGGGCTGGATCGACGCGGTGGTCGGCGGCGGTGGCTTGCTCCTGCTGCCCGCCCTCCTGCTGGGCCTGCCGCATGTCCCGGCCGCGCACGTACTCGGCACCAACAAGGCGGTCGCGATCGTCGGTACGGCGGGCGCCGCCGTGACCTACGTACGCAAGGCACCGGTGAAGGTCGGGACGGCCCTGCGGATCGGGCTCGCGGCGCTGGCCGGATCGATGACCGGCGCGTTCTTCGCCGCCGGGATCAGCAGCGAGGTGTTGCGCCCGGTCATCATGGTGGTGCTGCTGGCGGTCGCGGCGTTCGTGATGCTGCGGCCCTCGTTCGGCAGGGCGGCGGACGACGGTACGCGGCAGAAGGTCACCCGGGCCCGCACCGTCACCGCGATCGTGCTGGTCGGCGGCGGCATCGGCTTCTACGACGGGCTGTTCGGCCCCGGCACCGGAACGTTCCTGGTGCTGGCGCTGACCGCGGTGCTCCACCTCGATCTGGTGACGGCGTCCGCCACCGCCAAGATCGTCAACGTCTGCACCAACGGCGGTGCGCTGGCGATGTTCGCATACCAGGGCAGCGTGTTGTGGGAACTGGCCGCGCTGATGGCGGTGTTCAACCTGGCGGGCGGGCTGATCGGGGCGCGGATGGCGCTCAGGAAGGGCAGCGAGTTCGTCCGCGGGGTGCTGCTGGTCGTGGTGTTCTCACTGGTTGCGAAGCTGGCGTTCGACCAGTGGACGGCATGAGCCATGGGCGGCCCGCGGCCGGGTTCACCGCACCTCGGTGAGGTGCGCGTACGCCACCACGTTGCCCTCGTAACCCGTTGCCTCCGAGAAACCGCCGCCGCAGGTGATCAGCCGCATCGAGGCGTAGGGCGACGCGCCGTACACCCGCTCGTCGGGGAAGTTCTCGCTGTCGTAGACCTCGATCGCGTCGAGTGAGAAGACGGCGGTACGCCCGTCCTGGCGGACCACTTCGACCTTGTTGCCCTTCTGCAGGGTGCCCAGGTCGTAGAAGACCGACCGACCCTGTGCGTTGTCGACATGACCGGCGACGATCGCGCTGCCCTTGGAGCCGGGGGGAGTGCCGTCCCGGTACCAGCCGACGACGTTACGGTCCCCGGCCGGCGGTACATCGAGACTGCCGTCGGCCCCGAGCCCCAGCCGCATGATCGGGGCGTCCACCCGAATGCTCGGGATCCGGATGCGTACGGGCGCCGAGGGCTTCAGCGGTTCGGCTACCGGAGACCCCGGCTGCGGCTCGGGGCCGTCCGCGAAGGCCTGGGCGCCGGTCGGCTGGGGCGGGAGCAGCTCGGCACCGGCGCCGTGACGGATCAGCCAGACACCGGCCAGTGCTGCCATGACCAGCAGCCAACTCTTGGCCTTCTGGGACACGGTCGTCCTTCGGGAGACGAAATGGGGACGGTACGAGCAGTCCCGTCCCGGTGGTGCGCGGCCACCGGGACGGAAACCAGGCGGTACGGAGACGTGAATCCGCCTCCGTCAGCCTGCTTCCTGCGTGCCGCTCGCCCGGCGACGCAGGAGCCAGGCTCCGCCGACGGCGGTCGCGGCGAGTACGCCGGCGCCCGCCGCGATCTGGGTGGTGTCGGGCCGGACGCTGCCGCCGACACCAGTTTTGACGTGCCCGCTGGGGCCGTCGGGTACGGACGAGTTGTCGCGTCCGGACGATGAGCTGTCGCGTCCGGACGATGAGCTGTCGCGTCCGGATGAGCTGTCATGCCCGGACGATGAGTGGTTTTGCCCGGACGATGAGTTGTCGCGTCCGGATGAGTGGTCATGCCCGGACGATGAGTTGTCGCGTCCCGATGAGCTGTCATGCCCGGGTGACGAGTTGTCGCGTCCGGACGATGAGCTGTGCTGCCCGGATGACGAGCTGTCCTGTTTTGCCGAGCCCTCGTCCTCGGACGGGTTCCGGCTCTCACGCTCGTTCGAGCCCTCGTTCCCGGAGGGGTTGTCGAGCCCGGAGAAGGCGTCGAGGCCGCCGACGGAATCGAGCAGCGAGGGGACATCGAGGCCGGACGGATTGTCGAGGCGGAAGGGAGTGTCGAGCCCGGACCCGGCGGAGTTGCCCCCTCCGTCCTGATCGGCACCCTGCGCCTCCGGGTCGCCGTTGGCCCGCGGCACGGCCGGCGAGCTGATCCGCAGCGTGCCGGCATCACCTGCGTAGGCGGTCGCCCCGGCGGTGAAGAGGCCGAGCGCGGCTATGGTGACCGCGGAAGCGGCGGTACCGGTCACTAGGCGGGCAGGACGCATGGGGGGTTCCTCCGGCAATGGCGCAAGTAGGTGTGTCCTGACCTCGAGCTAACGGGCGGCCTGCCACCCATGCCTGCTGACACCGAGTCAGCTTTCACCCGATCGGCGCGGCGCGGCATCCTTGCCAAGGTGCATGTGTGCAGGTCACGGCGGTGATCGAAGTGAGGGCGACGGGTCCCGCGCCGCCCGGTGCCGATCGGGTGACGCCACCCCGAAGGAGAGTGGCGTACATCACATGCATGACCTTGTGGGTGCCGGGCACACGTCTGACACCCCCCACGGGACGGTGCACCCGGCCGCCCCAGGCCGCCGCCCTCACCGGGTCCACCCCCTGGGTCCGGTGAGGGCGGATCCGTGCCAGGGCCTTCCGTGGTGCGGCGATCTCAGGCCGGAGCGGCGGCGAACCATTCGACCACCGGCGGCCGCACCCGGGCGCAGAGCGTGCCGGAGATCAGCTGCCTGAACCGCTTCAGCAGGGCCTCGTCGAAGTCGAAACCGGCGCGTGCCGCGAGCCTCGCGTAGTACGTCTGGCTGAACTCGCCGGGACGCTTGATGTGCGGCACGGCCCGGGCGTACGGAACGGACATCAGGCTGTGTGGTTCGGCGGACTTCTGCGCCGGCTCGCGCACCGTGACCATGACGGTCGTCTCCGTGTCGCCCGGCGGCAGAAAGCCGTGCACTCGGGTCGAGGCGTCCCGTACCCCGGCACTGTCCAGCGCGTGCCTGATCAGTTCGCGGACCCGTTCCCCGTCCAGTGCGCGCTCGAACAGCTCCTGGTTGGCGGAGTCCAGCCGGGCCAGATGCAGGGCGAGGCCGTGCACCTTTCCGCCCCTGACCTGCATAGCCGTGAAATGGCCGTAGTTGAGGAAGGCGGGAATCCGCAGATCCGCCTCGGTGGCCGGGTGCCCGTCGAACTCCGCGTACGGGAAGGGTGCGGAAGGGCGAGTCGTCATGCGATCCACCGTATGCCGCGACGCGCGACGGTGGCTCTCGACGGAGAGGACTTGACCTCAACCATGGTTGACATATGAGCCTCTCCGTATGGACCTCACCGCAACACCTTCATCCAACGCATCCGTATTCCCGACCGTCTCCACCGCACCCCTCAAGGTCGCGGTCATCCTCGCCAGTAATCGCGAGGGGCGGTTCGCCCCCGTCGTCTCCGACTGGTTCCTCTCGCGCACCGCCGGTCACCCCGACATCGGGACCGACCTGATCGACATCGCGGAACTCGACCTCCCGATCGCCCTCTCCCACCGGCCCGACGCCGATGCGCAGGCCCAACTGGCTGCCGTGTCACCCAGGTTGGCGGCGGCCGAAGCTTTCGTTGTTATCACCCCCGAGTACAACCACTCGTTCCCGGCCCCGTTGAAGAACCTCATCGACTGGCACCACGCCGAGTGGCAGGCCAAGCCCGTCGCCTTCGTCTCGTACGGCGGAGTCTCCGGCGGTCTGCGCGCCGTCGAGCACCTGAGGCAGGTCTTCGCGGAACTGCACACCGTCGGCATCCGCGAAACCGTGTCGTTCCACAACGTGGGGGCCCTGTTCGACGACGAGGGCAGGCACAAGGACCCTTCGGGCTGCGACGCGGCGGCCAAGACGCTGCTCGACCAGCTGATCTGGTGGGGGCGCGCGCTGCGTGACGCCAAGGCCGTCCGTCCGTACGGCGTCTGACCGCGGGACACTGCGCCGCGCCGCAATGCCCCCGACAATTGGCGTAGGGAGCGTGGACGCCCCGTAACCGAGACCGAGGAGCCCGAAGGTGACGACGCCGGCATGGCTGACCGTACTGACCACGACGGACAGCGAGGAGAAGGCCCATTCCCTGGCGCAGGGCGCGGTGGAGGCGCGGCTCGCCGCCTGCGTGCAGATCTCCGCGCCCGTCACCTCGGTCTACCGCTGGCAGAACGCCATCGAGACCACCGAGGAATGGCGGCTGCTGTTCAAGACGACGACCGAGCGGTACGACGAACTGGAGGCCCATCTCCTGGCGGCGCACGACTATGAAACACCGGAGATCATCGCGATCCCGGTGGTACGGGGCAGCGACCGCTATCTCGGCTGGGTCTCGGCGGAGGTGGCCCCGGTGACCTCTCTCTAGGGCCGGTCTCCGTCCTGAGCCGCCGGTAACCCGTCCTGGAGCGACGGCGCTCGTCCCGGGTTGCCGGTGCCCGCCCTTGGCCGTCGGCGTCCGCCCTTGGCCGTCGGCGTCCGCCCTTGGCCGTCGGCCCTCGTCGCCGCACCGCCTACCGCTCGTCCGCCGCCAGAGCCTCCCCGATCCCGGGCTCCTCCGGCCCCAGGAAGTGCGGGTCGGGCTTGAACACGGCGTCCAGGGCCGCCTTCCCCGCCGCGAACATCTCCCGTGTCCCGCCGTAGTACCAGGTCGCATCGTGTACGGCGTCGACGCCGACCCCGTACGCATCGATCCCCGCGGACCGGCACAGCGCGATCGCCCGCCGGATGTGGAACCCCTGGCTCACCAGCACCGCGCGGTCGACCCCGAAGATCTTCTTGGCCCGGACGCACGAGTCCCAGGTGTCGAACCCGGCGAAATCGCTCACGATCCGCTCGTCCGGCACCCCGTGCGCCCTGAGATACGTGCGCATGGCATCCGGTTCGTCGTACTCCTTCCGGCTGTTGTCACCGGTCACGAGCACGACCTTCACCTTTCCGTCCCGGTACAGCTCGGCGGCGGCATTCAGCCGGTTCGCGAGGTACGGCGACGGCTTGCCCTCCCAGAGCCCGGCCCCGAACACCATGGCGACCTGCTGCGCGGGTGCGTCCGCGGTCGTCCTGATGCGGGCGTCGGCGACGGAGTACATCCAGGTCGCGGGCGCCAGCGCCGCCACACAGGCGACCATCACCCCCTGCACGACCCGCCGCTGCCCGCGCCGCGTCCGCGGCCAACGCGGCCGCGTCCGCCCGATCCGCCCGATCCACGCCGGCCGTCCCGGCTGCTTCTCTCTCTGCCTCTGCTTCTCTCGCATGGGAGTCCCCCCGTCCGTGCCCTGTGCCGTGCTGTCCCACATGATCGGACGGCCGAGGGGGAGAAAGGGTTCTCCATCTCCCGGTTTCTTTGATTTCGTTACCGTTTCCGACAAGGCGGGCCCGGCGTGCGGCTCCGGCGCGACTCGACCGAGCCCGGCAGGCCGTCGGGACGTTTGGAGGCCGCCCAGTAGCATCGGGCAATGTTGCTTCCACGGCTGATCGCCTCCGATCTCGACGGCACACTCCTGCGCAACGACGGCACCCTCTCGCCCCGCACTCTGCGTGCCCTGCGCACGGCCGAGAGAGCCGGTGTGGAGGTCGTCCTCGTCACCGCCCGGCCGCCCAGATTCGTCGACCGGCTCGCCGAGGCCGCCGGCCTCGCGGGGACGGCCGTGTGCAGCAACGGGGCGCTGGTGTACGACATCGGGACGCGCACCGTCGTCTCCTCCCGCGCCCTGCCCCTCGCCACCGCCCGGCGCGTGGCCACCGCGCTCGCCGCCGCCGTGCCCGAGATCGGCTTCGCTCTGGAGACCGGCAGCCACATCCTGTACGAACCCGCCTACCGGCTGCGGCTCTCCGAGGACATTGACGCCGAGCTGCCCGTACCCTCGCGGGCGGACCTGTGGCTGACCGATGCCCCCGTCAGCAAGCTGCTCGCCTGGTCGGACCGGCTCGACGCGGATGCCCTGCTGGCCGCGGCCCAGGAAGGCGCGGGGGACGAGGTACAGCTCACCCACTCCGGCGGGCGCGGGCTGCTGGAGATCAGCGCGTCCGGCGTCACCAAGGCCGACACCCTCTCGATGCTCTGCGCAGGACGGGGCATCGACGCCACGGAGGTCATCGCCTTCGGGGACATGCCCAACGATCTGACCGTCCTCGACTGGGCCGGAACCGGCTACGCGATGGGAAACGCCCACCCGAGCGTGCTGGCCGCCATGCGGACGCACACGCTGTCCAACGAGGAGGACGGGGTCGCGCACATCATCGAGCGGCTCTTCGGCGGCGCGGCCTGATACCGAGACTGGACACCGGTACCCCGCCCGGCACCGTCCCGACCGCTCGATGCGTCCGCGGAATGCACCCGTCACCCTCACGCAACGGTGCGGCAACCCCGGCCCTGCACCATCGGTCCATGCCTGAGCCCTCCTGTCGGCCCGGCCGTTTACTGTCGGAACCATGGACGGCATGGACGGCATGGACGGCATGGACGGCACGCAGGGAACACCGGGTACGCAGGGAACACCGGGCACACCGGGCACGGCAACACCGGACCACGGCACAGCCCCCTACGGCGCGGCCGACGCCGAGCGCTGGGACACCGAGCCGGACAAACGGCCCGGTCGCACCGCATTCCAGCGTGACCGCGCCCGTGTGCTGCACTCCGCCGCACTGCGCAGGCTCGCCGGGAAGACCCAGGTCGTCACCCCCGGCACCCGCAGTCATGCCTGGGACGCCAGCCCGCGGACCCGGCTCACCCACTCCCTGGAATGCGCCCAGGTCGGCCGCGAACTCGGGGCGGCGCTCGGCTGCGACCCCGATCTGGTCGAGACGGCCTGCCTCGCCCACGACCTGGGCCACCCACCGTTCGGACACAACGGGGAGCAGGCGCTCAACGACTTCGCGTCGGACTGCGGCGGCTTCGAGGGCAACGCCCAGTCGCTGCGCCTGCTGACCAGGCTCGAACCGAAGCGGTTCGTGCCCGACACCCGGACCGGCGAGCTGGTCAGCGTCGGACTCAACCTGACCCGTGCCGCTCTGGACGCCGCCACCAAGTACCCGTGGCCGCGCGGCGCGCACCCCACCGACCCCGGCTCGCCGAAATTCGGGGTGTACGAGGACGACCTGCCCGTCTTCGAGTGGGCCCGCACGGGTGCCCCGAAGGACCGCAAGTGCTTCGAGGCCCAGGTCATGGACTGGTCCGACGACGTCGCGTACTCGGTGCACGACTTCGAGGACGGACTGCACGCCGGGCACATCGACCCCAACTGCCTCTACGCCGAGCCGGAGCGGAATGCGATCTGGGCAGTCGCCATCGGCCGCTACGTCCCGGCGGACACCGAACCCGAGGAACTGGCCGACGCCCTGGACCGGCTCATCGGCCAGGAGTGGTGGCCGCACGGCTACGACGGATCCGCCGTCGCCCAGGCCCGGCTGAAGGACGCGACGAGCCAGCTGATCGGCCGGTTCTGCCTCGCCGCCGAGAACAGCACACGACTGGCGTACGGGACGGGCCGCCTCGGCCGGTACGCCGCCGAGCTCGTCGTCCCCCGCGAGGCACGCAACGAATGCGCCGTGCTCAAGGCGGTCGCCGACCGGTACGTCATACAGCGGGCCGAGCAGGAGGCGATCCGCGCCGACCAGCGGATCGTCATCGCGGAACTGGCCGCCGCACTGACCGCACGCGCCCCGGAGGGGCTGGAACCGCAGTTCCGGGCACTGTTCGACGCAGCCCCCGACGACAGGGCCCGCAAGCGGGTCCTGGTCGACCAGATCGCCGCCCTGACCGACGCCTCGGCACGCTCCCTGCATGCGTCCCCCGCGCGTTCCGCCTACCGCACCGCGCCGCGTGGCCCGTCGGACCGGCACCGCCGAAGCTGAACTCCCACAGTAACCAGATATCCGGACCGGGCAACGGGGAGCCGCCAGGACCGGCCTGTGACCACTGGGTGTGACCTGATCGGGGTACACCCTCTTTCGCCATCACGCTGCGTGCGGGACGCTCGCAGTCGGGCCCCGCGCAGCAAGCACCGAGGAGGCATCAAGTGGTCGACGCACATCGGACGTTCGTCATCGTCGGCGGAGGACTGGCAGGAGCGAAGGCAGCCGAGACACTCCGGGCGGAGGGTTTCAGCGGCCGGGTGATCCTTCTCGGCGATGAACGCGACCATCCGTACGAACGGCCTCCGCTCTCCAAGGGCTATCTGTCCGGCAAGGAGGAACGGGACAGCGTCTTCGTCCACGAGACCGCCTGGTACGCGGGCGCCGACATCGAGCTCCACCTGGGCCAGCCCGTCACCACCCTCGACCGGGAGGCCCGCGCCGTACAGCTCGGCGACGGCACCGTCGTCCATTACGACAAGCTGCTGCTCACCACCGGGGCCGAGCCGCGCCGCCTCCCCATTCCGGGTACGGACCTGACCGGCGTACATCATCTGCGCCGCCTCGCCCACGCCGACCGACTGCGCAACGTACTGGCAGCCCTCGGCCGCGACAACGGCCATCTGGTGATCGCCGGGGCCGGCTGGATCGGCCTGGAGGTCGCGGCGGTGGCGCGCGGATACGGCGCCGAGGTCACCGTCGTCGAACCGGAGCCGACCCCGTTGCACCAGGTCGTCGGACCGGAACTCGGCCAGATCTTCACCGATCTGCACAGCGACCACGGTGTCCGCTTCCACTTCGGCGTCCGCCTCACCGAGATCATCGGTCAGGACGGCCTAGTCCTCGCGGTCCGCACCGACGACGGCGAGGAGCACCCCGCCCACGACGTACTCGCCGCGATCGGTGCCGCCCCCCGCACCGCACTCGCCGAAGCCGCGGGGCTCGACATCGCCGCACGCGCGGACGGCGGCGGCATCGCTGTCGACGCGTCCCTGCGCACCTCCGACCCGCACATCTTCGCGGCCGGTGACGTCGCCAACATGGCCCATCCGCTGCTCGGCGCCCGGCTGCGCGTGGAGCACTGGGCGAACGCGCTGAACAGCGGCCCGGCCGCGGCCCGCGCCATGCTCGGCATGGACGTCAGCTACGACCGGGTGCCCTACTTCTTCTCCGACCAGTACGACCTCGGCCTCGAATACTCGGGCTGGGCGCCACCGGGCAGCTACGACCAGGTGGTCATCCGCGGCGATGCGGGGAAGCGCGAGTTCATCGCCTTCTGGCTGAAGGACCGCCGGGTACTGGCCGGGATGAACGTCAACGTGTGGGACGTCACCGAGACCGTGCAGAAGCTGGTCCGGTCCGGCCGGCAGATCGACCCGGACGCGCTGGCGGACCCGTCGGTACCGCTGGAGTCCCTGATCTGATCTGAGCGGAGCTGAGCGGAGCCCGAGCTGAGTCGAGCGGAGTCGAGCGGAGCTGAGCCGAGCCGAGCCGAGCCGAGCCGAGTCGGCCGTTCCGCCCGATGGCCCCGGACGGGACGGCTCGGTGCCTCCGCCGGTACGCATCGTCCGGGTTCCGTGGATCACATCGGCGCGCGGCACAGCTGTCGTACCCCACCCGTAGACTTCATCCGTGGCAGGCAGGATCAATGACGACGATGTGAAGGCGGTACGGGACGCGGTCCCGATCGACGCCGTCGTTTCCGAGTACCTCCAGCTGCGCAACGCGGGCGGTGGCAACCTCAAGGGGCTCTGCCCGTTCCACGACGAGAAATCCCCCTCCTTCCAGGTCAGCCCGAGCAAGGGTCTCTTCCACTGCTTCGGTTGCCAGGAGGGTGGCGACACGATCGCCTTCGTGATGAAGATCGACCATCTCTCGTTCTCCGAGACGGTCGAGCGGCTCGCCGCCAAAGCAGGCATCACCCTGCGATATGAGGAGGGTGGGTACAACCCTTCCCACCAGCGCGGTGAGCGCATCCGGCTGGTCGAGGCGCACAAGATGGCCGCCCAGTTCTATGTCGAGCAACTGGACAGCCCCGAGGCCGAGATCGGCCGGAAGTTCCTCGCCGAGCGCGGCTTCGACCAGGCGGCGGCCGCTCATTTCGGTGTCGGGTACAGCCCGGCGGGCTGGGACCACCTCACCCGCTATCTGCGCGGCAAGGGCTTCAGCGACAAGGAGCTGATCACCTCCGGCCTCTCCCAGGACGGCAGGCGCGGCCCCATCGACCGCTTCCGCGGCCGGCTCATGTGGCCGATCAGCGACACCTCCGGCGAGGTCGTCGGCTTCGGCGCCCGCAAGCTGCGCGACGACGACAACGGGCCGAAGTACCTCAACACCCCCGAGACCGCGATCTACAAGAAGTCCCAGGTGCTCTACGGCATCGACCTCGCGAAGAAGGACATCGCAAAGGCCAGCCGGGCCGTGGTCGTCGAGGGCTACACCGACGTCATGGCCTGCCACCTCGCCGGGATCACCACCGCCATCGCCACCTGCGGTACGGCCTTCGGCGGCGACCACATCAAGATCCTGCGCCGCCTCCTGATGGACAACGGCAGCGCCCGGGTGATCTTCACGTTCGACGGTGACGCGGCCGGGCAGAAGGCCGCCCTGCGCGCCTTCGAGGACGACCAGAAGTTCGCCGCCGAGACGTACATCGCGATCGCCCCGGACAATATGGACCCGTGCGATCTGCGCCTGGTCAAGGGGGACGAGGCCGTCCGCGACCTGGTCGAACCCCGAACCCCGCTCTTCGAGTTCGCGCTCCGGCAGATCGTCGGCCGGTACGACCTGGAGACCCCGGCGGGCCGCGCCGCCGCGCTCGACGAGGCGGCACCGGTCGTCGCCAAGATCAAGACGCGCAGCGTGCAGCGCGAGGTCGCCGTCCAGCTGGCCGGCTTCGTCGGCATCCTGGACCAGGAGTACGTCGTACACCGGGTCAACCAGTTCGCCCAATGGGCCCGGGGGCGGGGCGACCGGCGAGGATCGGAGCCCGCCTCCTCCCGTGCCGGCACGCAGCACCAGCAGGTCCAGGCCCCCGCCGCCCCCTCCGGCCCCGCGCTCAACCTCCGCAGCCCGGCGCATCGCACCGAGCGCGAGCTGCTCAAGCTCGCCCTGCAGAAACCCGCCCTCGTCTCGCCGGCCTTCGATGCCTATGGGGCCGACGAGTTCACCGCCCCGCCGTACGCCGCGGTCCGCCAGTGCATCGCGGAGGCGGGCGGTGCCGAGACGGGCGTCCCGGAGACCCGCGAATACCTGGCCCAGGTGCTCGACGCGACCCCCAACGACACGGTGCGCAAGCTGGTCACCGAGCTGGCGGTCGAGGTCTTCCACGGCAAGTCCATCGACGAGGCGTACGCGGGCGAGCATCTGGTCAAGGTCCGCCTGCGCGCCGTCGACCGCCGGATCGACGACGTCCAGGGGAGCCTCGCCCGCCTCGGCAGCAATGTCGCCCCGGACCATCTGGCAGCCGCGCAGAACGAGGTCTGGGTCCTCCAGCAGTACGCCCAGTCCTTGCGCAACAACGGTGCCGACGCGCTCTGACGCGGGTCCGCGGAGCCGTGACCAGGAGGACGCACCCGGTCTGTCCGGTTGCCGCTCCGTCCTTGATCGCCGGACGGGCCTGAATCCCGCACGCCTTTGCCCGTCCCCGTAATCGCCCGGTCACGGACCGGATTCAGAAAGTCCCCGCACGCCCCTCGTGGCAGAGATGTGTCTTCCCCCACACTGGGTGGCGGTGCCTGAGTCATCGGAGCGCGGCCGGCCCACCGAACGGTGGTCCTCCATCCCCGCGATCCGGCAGCGATCACCTGGAGGTCGCCCCCCGTGCAGACCCGGACCGTGACCGAAACCGAGCGCGTCTCGGCCATACCCGCGCAGAACCGGGCCGTGCATCATCCGGAGGCCGCGGTGGAGCCGCAGACACCATCCGACCCATCCGACCCATCCGAGGCACTCATGGAGGAGCTGCCACAGGCGCCCGAACCGCCGGAACCGCGGGGCCGCCCGGAGACCGCCGGCCCGTCCTCCGATCTCTTCCGCCAGTATCTGCGGGAGATCGGCCGGATCCCGCTGCTCACCGCCGCCGACGAGGTGGAGCTCGCCCGCCGCGTCGAGGCCGGTCTCTTCGCCGAGGAACGGCTCGCGAGCACCCCGGATCCTGACACGCAACTGGCCGTCGATCTCGACCGGTTGGTGGTCATGGGGCGGATGGCGAAGCGCCGTCTCATCGAGGCCAACCTCCGCCTCGTCGTCTCCGTCGCCAAACGCTATGTCGGCCGCGGGCTGACCATGCTCGACCTGGTTCAGGAAGGAAACCTCGGACTGATCAGGGCGGTTGAGAAGTTCGACTACGCCAGGGGCTACAAGTTCTCGACGTACGCGACCTGGTGGATCCGGCAGGCCATGTCCCGCGCCCTCGCCGACCAGGCGCGAACCATACGGGTCCCGGTCCATGTCGTCGAGCTGATCAACCGCGTCGTACGGGTCCAGCGCCGGATGCTCCAGGAACGCGGCTACGAGCCGACGCCCGAGGAGGTCGCCGAACAGCTCGACCTCACCCCGGAACGAGTCGGCGAAGTCCTGCGGCTCGCCCAGGAACCCGTCTCGCTGCACGCCCCGGTCGGCGACGAGGAGGACGTCGCCCTCGGTGACCTGATCGAGGACGGCGACGCCGCGTCCCCGGTCGAGTCAGCCGCGTTCCTGCTGCTGCGCGAGCACCTGGAAGCGGTGCTCTCCACTCTGAACGAGCGCGAGCGGAAGGTGGTCCAGCTGCGCTACGGACTGGCCGACGGGCGGCCCCGCACCCTTGAGGAGATAGGCAGGATCTTCGGCGTGACACGTGAACGCATCCGCCAGATCGAGTCCAAGACCCTCAACAAGCTGCGGGACCACGCCTTCGCCGACCAGCTCCGCGGCTACCTCGACTGACCTCGCAAGGACGCCGGGCCGTACGGGCACCGCCGCTGAGCGGGCCGGGCCGGCACCTCGCCCATGAGGGCGGCCCGTCCGGCCCGAAGAAGGAGGGCCCGCACCGCCGGCCGACGGTACGGGCCCTCCTCATGTGCTGACTGCCTCTTCTAGTCGACCTCGGCGACCGCCTGCGCGAACTGCGCCGAATACAGCCGGGCGTAGGCGCCCTCGGCATTCAGCAGCTCGTCGTGCGTGCCCTGTTCGACGATCGAGCCGCTCTCCATCACCAGGATGACGTCGGCATCCCGGATGGTGGAGAGCCGGTGCGCGATCACAAAGCTCGTACGACCGTGCGCCAGGCGCGCCATCGCCTTCTGGATCAGCACCTCGGTACGGGTGTCGACGGAGCTCGTCGCCTCGTCGAGCACCAGGATCACCGGGTCGGACAGGAACGCCCGAGCGATGGTGATGAGCTGCTTCTCGCCCGCGCTGACGCCGGAGCCCTCGTCGTCGATCACCGTGTCGTAACCGTCCGGCAGGGTACGGATGAAGCGGTCGGCGTGGGCCGCCCTCGCCGCCTCCTCGATCTCCTCCCGGGTGACCTCGCGCGAAGCGCCGTACGCGATGTTCTCCGCGATCGACCCGCCGAACAGCCAGGTGTCCTGGAGGACCATGCCGATCCCCGCTCGCAGTTCGTCGCGCGACATCTTCGCCACGTCGACCCCGTCGAGGGTGATCCGGCCGCCTGTCACCTCGTAGAACCGCATCAGCAGATTGACGAGCGTGGTCTTGCCGGCGCCGGTCGGTCCGACAATCGCGACCGTGTGCCCCGGCTCCACGTTCAGCGACAGATCCTCGATGAGCGGCTTCTCGGGGTCGTAGCGGAACGACACCTTCTCCAGCGAGACGCTGCCCCGCAGCTCCTCGGGGCGCTCGCCCGTGCCGGGGGCGGGGTCGGCGCCCTGCTCCTCGGCGTCCAGCAGCTCGAAGATCCGCTCGGCCGACGCGACACCCGACTGCACCAGGTTCGCCATCGAGGCGACCTGGGTCAGCGGCATCGAGAACTGCCGCGAGTACTGGATGAAGGCCTGCACATCACCGATCGACAGGGAGCCCGAAGCGACCCTCAGACCACCGACGACGGCGATCAGTACATAGTTCAGGTTGGAGACGAACATCATCAGCGGCTGCATGATCCCGCTGTTGAACTGCGCCTTGAAGCCCGCCTCGTACAGCGCCTCGTTCTGCTCGGCGAAGTCCTTCGCGGACTCCTCCTGCCGCCCGAAGACCTTCACCAGGGTGTGTCCGGTGTACATCTCCTCGATATGGGCGTTGAGCTTGCCCGTCACCTTCCACTGCTGCACGAACTGGGGCTGCGACCGCTTGCCGACCTTCGCGGCCACGACCACCGAGAGCGGCACCGTCACCAGTGCGACCAGCGCCAGCAGAGGCGAGACCCAGAACATCATGATCAGCACGCCGATGATGGTGAGCAGGGAGTTGATGAGCTGGCCCATCGTCTGCTGCATCGTCTGCGAGACGTTGTCGATGTCGTTCGTCGCCCGGCTGAGCACCTCGCCGCGCTTGGCCCGGTCGAAGTAGGACAGCGGCAGCCGCGACAGCTTCGTCTGGAGGTCCTCGCGCAGCTGGAACACGACCCGGTTGATGATCCGGATCGACAGCCGGGTGGCCACCAGCATCAGCAGCCCGGCACCGACGTAGACCGCCAGCGCGGCCAGCAGTACGTCGCCCACCGCACCGAAGTCGATGCCGTGACCGGGTATGAAGTCCACCCCGGAGAGCATGTCGGCGAGGCCGTCGTCGCTCTTGCGCAGGCCCTCGACGGCCTGTTCCTTGGTCGTACCCTCCGGCATCTGCCGGCCGACGACCCCGGCGAACACCAGGTCCGTCGCCCTGCCGAGGATCTTCGGCCCGACCACCGACAGACCGACGCTCAGCACACAGGCCACCAGCATCACGTACAGCGAGGTCTTCTCCGCGGCGAAGCGCTTCAGCAGCCGCTTCGAGGACCCCTTGAAGTCCATGGACCGGTCGGTCGGAGCCCCGCCCGCCATCATGCGTCCGCCAGGCCCGGCCATTACGCGGCCTCCGCTTCCGTCAGCTGGGAGAGCACGATCTCCCGGTACGTTTCATTGCCGTCCATCAGCTCGTGATGGGTGCCGGAGCCGACGACCCGGCCCTCGTCCAGCACCAGGATCCGGTCGGCGTCACGGATGGTGGACACCCGCTGCGCCACGATCACCACGGTCGCCTCGGCCGTCTCCCGGGAGAGCGCCCCGCGCAGCGCGGCGTCGGTCGCGTAGTCGAGCGCGGAGAAAGAGTCGTCGAAGAGATAGATCTCCGGCCGCTGCACCAGCGTCCTGGCGATCGCCAGCCGCTGCCGCTGCCCGCCGGAGACGTTGGTGCCGCCCTGCGCGATCGGCGCGTGCAGTCCGTGCTCGAGAGCCTCGACGAACTCCTTGGCCTGCGCGACCTCCAGCGCGTGCCACAACTCCTCGTCGGTCGCGTCCGGGTTTCCGTACCGCAGATTCGTCGCGACCGTCCCGGAGAACAGATACGGCTTCTGCGGAACGAGACTCACGGTCTTCGCCAGCAGCGTCGGCTCCAGCGTCCGTACGTCCGTGCCATCGACCAGCACTTGGCCGTCCGTCACATCGAACAGCCGCGGTACGAGTCCGAGCAGCGTCGACTTCCCGCTGCCCGTCGACCCGATGATCGCGGTGGTCTCGCCGGGACGGGCCACCAGATCCACCGACCGCAGCACCGGCTCCTCGGCGCCCGGGTAGCGGAAGTCCGCGCCGCGGACCTCCAGATGACCGTGGGCGCGCAGCTCGCGGACCGGCTCGACGGGCGGAACCACGCTCGACTCGGTCTCCAGGACCTCCTGGATGCGCTCGGCACAGACCTCGGCGCGCGGCACCATCATGAACATGAAGGTGGCCATCATCACCGACATGACGATCTGCATCAGATAGGCGAGGAACGCGGTCAGCGCGCCGATCTCCATGCCGCCGCTGTCGATGCGGTGGGCACCGAACCAGACCACGGCGATCGACGACACGTTCACGACCGTCATCACGGTCGGGAACATCAGCGCCATCAGCCGGCCCGTGGACAGCGCCACGTCGGTCAGCTCGTTGTTGGCGTCGCGGAAACGCTCCTCCTCGTAACGGTCGCGGACGAAGGCGCGGATGACCCGGTTGCCGGTGATCTGCTCGCGCAGAACCCGGTTCACGGTGTCGACCCGCTCCTGCATCGTGCGGAACAGTGGCCGCATCCGCTTGACGATCAGGCTCACCGCGATGCCGAGCACCGGCACCACCGCGAGCAGCACCGCCGACAGCGGGACGTCCTGACCGAGCGCCATGATGATGCCGCCGACACACATGATCGGCGCCGAGACCATCAGCGTGAACGTCATCAGGACCAGCATCTGGACCTGCTGGACGTCATTGGTCGTACGTGTGATCAGCGAGGGTGCACCGAACCGCCCGACCTCACGTGCCGAGAACGACTGCACCCGGTCGAAGATCGACGCCCGGACATCACGGCCGAGGGCGGACGCGGTGCGGGCGCCGTAGTAGACGGCCCCCATGTTGCAGACCACCTGGACGATGCTGACGGCGATCATGATGGCGCCGAATTCGAGGATGTAGCCCGTGTCCCCCTTGACGACACCGTTGTCGATGATGTCGGCGTTCAGGGTGGGCAGATAGAGGCTGGCGCAGGTCTGCAGGAGTTGGAGGAGGACCAGCAGCAGGATGGGTTTCTTGTACGGACCGAGATAGGCCCGCAGGAGTTTTATGAGCACGCGTGTCTCTCGGAGTCGGCAGAGGTCGGGATTCGACCCATTTTCCGGCACCGCAGACAGGGACGGCGAACGATTTTATTCAAGACCAGGTCAAAAAAAAGACCGAGTACACATGAGGAGGATCGATCTCCGTCAGGTGCACCCGGCCATGTCACGCAGGGTGGGCGGACCAAGACGCGGAGTCGAACGCCCCCGGATGGATCTGGTCCCGCGTCGCCTTGTACTGCTGGCGCACCGCCTGGCCGACCGCCAGCTCCTCGCCCGGCTCCAGCACCTGCGCCGCGGCGCCCTGCCAGGCCGGGGGAGTGAGCGGATCGGCCGTACCCTGCGAGACGCCCAGCGCCCAGGCCGCCTGCCGGGCGGCGCCCAGCGCCGCGTACTCGGCGGGCTGCGGCACGACCACCTGCGTACCGAACAGCGCGGGCGCGATCCCCTGTACGGCGGGCAGCTCGGCCGCCGCCCCCAGCAGGAACACCCGCCGCACCTCGACACCGCGGCCGCGCAGCACATCGAGCGCGTCGGCCAGGGAGCACAGCATCCCCTCGAACGCCGCCCGAGCCAGGTGTTCCGGCTTCATCGACTCGCGCCGCAGCCCGCACAGCGTCCCCGCCGCGTGCGGCAGATGCGGGGTGCGCTCGCCCTCCAGATACGGCAGGAGTACGAGCCCGGAGGCGCCCGGCGTCGACTTCAGCGCCAGCGCGGACAGTTCCTCCAGCCCCTCCAGGCCCAGCATCTCGACGGTCCCGCGCAACGCACGTACCGCATTCGATGTGTACACCACCGGCAGATGCATCCCGGTCGCGTCCGCGAACGAAGTGATCATCCCGCTCGGATCGGACAGCGCCTCGTGGTGCACGGCCATGACCGAACCCGAAGCGCCCAGCGACACCACCGCATCGCCGACCCCGACCCCGAGCCCGAACGCCGCCGCCATCGTCTCGCCGGTCCCCGCGGAGATCAGCAACCCCTCGGGCGTCGTCCCGGCCGTGTCGGAGGGGCCGAGCACCTCGGGCAGCGCGGCCTGGTGCCCGAGCGCCAGCTCCACCAGATCGGGCCGGTAGGAACCACTGCCCGCCGACCAGTAACCGGTGCCGGACGCGGCACCCCGGTCGGTGGTGCGCCGGGCCGGCCGCCCCAGCAGCTGCCACACCAGCCAGTCGTGCGGCTGGAGCGCCGAGGCCACGCGCTGGGCCGCCTCCGGCTCGGCCCGCGCCAGCCAGCGCAGCTTCGACACCGGCTGCGCGGCCTGCGGCACCGACCCGACCGCCTCGGCCCAGGACTGCCGCCCGCCGAGCCCGTCGATCAGATCGGCCGCGGCCACCTGTGCCCGCTTGTCATTGCCGAGCAATGCCGGACGCACGAGATTGCCCTGATGGTCCAGCGGCACCAGACCGTGCTGCTGCGCGGAGACGCCGATGGCCTGCACCCCTTCGAGCAGCCCGCCGGTGGCGGCCTCACCGAGGGAGAGCAGCCACGCCTGCGGGTCGACCTCGGTGGCCTTCGCTTCGACGGGGTGTGCGGCGTACCCGCGGCGCAGCACGGCGCCCGTGTCCGTATCGCAGACGACGATGTGTGTGAAGGCGGAAGAACTGTCCAAGCCGGCGACTATGCCCATGCCCGAGATTCTGCCGCACCGCCGGAGCGTTTCTGTACCGATGGTGCGGCAAGTGCGGCAGCGGGCGGGTGGCCCCGGCTAGGTGTTGCTGGTGCCCCAGTCGTTCTCGCCGTTCTGGCCGCGGTCCCGCAGCGACCGCACCCGGTCGGCCACCGAGGCGGGCACCTTGTCGCCGACCTTCTCGCTGACCGCGTGGTACGCCTTGCCGGCCAGGTCGCGGCCGCTCTGGGCAGCGGACTCGGCGGTATTGCGCACGGCCGGATTCTGGGCGAACCGACGTGCGGACTTCTTCATCTGCTCATAACGCTCGCGCCCGGCCCGTGTGCCGATCACGTATCCGAGGGCCAGTCCGGCGATGAACGTGAGCCGGTACCGCATGGCTGCCACCCTTCCTTGCTCAGTGCGACGCTCAGTGCGACGTGTGCTGCCCGCCTACCCGCAGGCACCCGAGATCACCCCGGGGGATACCGATTGGCAAAGCACCCCCCTGCTTGCGCTAATGTATGTGTCGCAGCGAACGCGCGCCGCCCGGCAGCAGCCAGGTAGGCGGGGTTCGGTGCAAACGCAGCAATCCCCTGTAGCTCAATTGGCAGAGCAGCCGGCTGTTAACCGGCAGGTTACTGGTTCGAGTCCAGTCGGGGGAGCGCGATCCCCTGTAGCTCAATTGGCAGAGCATTCGGCTGTTAACCGGAGGGTTACTGGTTCGAGTCCAGTCGGGGGAGCGGAACGGAAGAGGACCCTGAGGGGTCCTTTTTCGCGTGCTCGCCGCCGGTCCGTCGCCGTGGTGCGTGTGGGGTCCACGTGACTCTTTCGCGTCTACTTCGGTCCGTTCGGAACCGGGCAGGGGGCAACGCAGTCTTCATGGTCATGCGAAGCCGACCAATCGGAGCGAGAGATCGTATGACCGGCTATGCTGCGGCAGACGGCGCGCACACTTGTACGCGCCACGCCGAAAAGGGGCGGTAGCTCAGCCGGTTAGAGCAGCGGACTCATAATCCGTCGGCCGTGGGTTCGAGTCCCACCCGCCCCACTGTTACTGCCTGGGCAGAAACGTTATGACCTGCGTGTATGCAGGCGGTGTGAGGGCCCTCACGGAATCCGTGAGGGCCCTCACCATAGCCCCGGAGCAAGATCAAGTGGCTGCGTCGCGCCCCGGCGGGTCGCCCGTCGGACCTCTCGTGCCGTCAGGGCTCTTGCGGGAAGGCCCGATTGTGTGTGACGTCGTGCGGCCGTGAAGGGTCCGTCAGGCCCGTGCTGTCATTGCGATGACCTGCTTCAGGTTCCGCCTGGGCACCTTTGCCGTGAGCAAAGGTGCCCAGGCGCTGAAGGGCTGTCTGCGCCCTGACGTGGGAGGGTGTTCAGAGAGTCACCTACGGCAACGCTCCGAAGGTTTGCGGTATTTCGTGACTTTTATCCGAATTGCGGCTTGCACGACTTGTTGGTCGTAGGGGGTAGTCGTAGTGTCGGAAGTGCCGCAGCAAGAGCAAGGAGCGGCGCAGCACCCTCCAAAGGAGACGAAGATGAACGTACGCAGCATCTTCGACCACAGGGACAGGGACCACGACGGTTACGGCTACGGACGCGGCTATGGACGCGGCTACGGCGGCGGCTACGGCGGCGGTCGCGGCGGCGGCTACGGCGGCGGACGCGGTGGCGGACGCGGCGGCGGACGCGGTGGCGGACGCGGTGGCGGACGTGGCGGTGGGCGGGGTCACTGACCCGACCATCCCCGAAACACCATCCCCGACACCATCCCCGACACCATCCCCAAAACGAGGCAGGCTCGCGCTCCGGCGCGGGTCGGCCTCGCGGTTTTGGGGTCCGCGCCTATGGAGATGGTCCATAGTCCGAGCACCTCTGTGACGTGACGCCCATGCGCCTCCGCAGCTCACTCCGACGCCCAGCGCCCCCCGAAGAGATTTCTCAGGACTCGGTGACGGATGTACCGATCCGCACCGATCCCATCAGCGTCGTGGTGGCATTCCGGCGCTTCTGGCCACTGACCGCAGGCGACCGGCGCTGGCTCATCCTCATCTGCCTGTGCGCCATCCTGGCCGCCATCGCCGAGACCATCACGGTCCTGCTCTTCGCCAAACTCACCGACACCGCTCTGCAGACCGGCTCCGTCAGCGCCTTCTGGGAACCCGCCGGCCAGTGGCTTGCCGTGGCCGTCGCCGGTGCCGTGGTGGGATACCTGGGCAACTCGATCGCGGCCTGGACCGCCGAACGCTTCGTGATGCGGCTGCGGGCCCGTGTCTTCAGTCATCTCCAGACCCTCCCGCCGCACTTCTATCAACGCAATCGCCGCGGCGACCTGGTGGAGCGGCTGACGGGTGACGTGGAAGCCATCGAAGCGCTTGTGGTCTCCGGCATCGTCGCTGCGGCCTCGGCCCTGTTCAGTACGGTCTTCTACGCGGCCGCCGCCGTGTGGCTGCGCTGGGATCTGGCCCTGGCCACCTTTGTCATGGTGCCGCTCTTCTGGTTCACGACCACCCGCTTCGCCGAACCCCTGCGTGCGGTGTCCCGGCGTGGCCGCGCGGCGGACGGAGCCATCACGGCAGTGGTCGAGGAGACGTTGGTCAACGTCGTCATGACCCAGGTGTACAACAGGCAGCAGGACGAGGAGGAACGGCTTCTCAGCAAGGCGCGTATCCGGCTGAAAACCGCGGTGAAGGCCGTCCGCCTCACCGAGTTCTACGAGCAACTCGTCGAAGTCCTCGAAACATTGTGCGTCCTGGCGATCATCGGCCTGGGGGCGTGGGAGATCTCCGCGGGACGGATGACGCTCGGGCAGCTCCTGGCCTTCGCCGCCTTCATCGGCTATCTCTACCCGCCGATCCGCTCCCTGGGCCAGCTCGGCCTGACGGCCACCGCCGCGACCGCGGGAGCCGAACGGCTGCTGGAGATCCTCGACGCCCGGCCCGCCGTCACCGACCCGGCCGCTTCCGTGCCCGCCCCGCCCCGCAGTCGTGCGCTCGGCGAGGTGGAGGCGCGCCACGTCTTCTTCCACTACCCCGGCAGCAGTGAGGCGGTGCTCCGGGATCTCTCGTTCACCGCGAGCCCCGGGGAGCTGTTGGTCCTCACCGGCCCCAGCGGCGCGGGCAAGTCGACCCTGGCGGCTCTGCTGCTGAGGTTCTACGATCCGGATGCCGGCAGTATCCGGCTGGACGGTGTGTCCGTGGACCAGTTGCCGCTGACCCACCTCCGCCGGAACGTCACGCTGCTGCCCCAGGACACGCTCGTCCTGCACGACACCATCGAGAAGAACATCGGGTGCGGGCGCGGACGCACCGATGTGAGCCACAGTGACGTCGTGGAGGCCGCGCGGGCGGCCGACGCCCACGCATTCATCAGCGCCTTGCCGGAGGGATATGACACTGTCATATCCACGGGTACGTCCCGGCTCTCCGGAGGCCAGTTGCAACGCATCGCGATCGCCCGCGCCATGCTGCGCGATGCACCCGTCCTCCTTCTTGACGAGCCCACCACCGGACTGGACAGACTGGCCTCACAGCGCATCCTCGCGCCGCTGCGACGCCTTGCCGAAGGGCGCACCACCATTGTGATCACACACGACCTGGCCCTTGCCTCGGACGCCGACCGCATCCTGGTTCTGGACGAGGGACGACTGGTGGAGTCGGGCACGCATGCCCAACTCCTGGGTCGGAGAGGTCTGTACGCCACTCTGTTCGAGCGCCGTGCCCAACAACCACATAACGGCACCGTGTACTCGCCTGTCCGCCCGTCAGGAATCCACTGGCGGTAGGCGGCGTGCACCTCGTCCGGGGTGCGCTTCGGTCCCCGGTGCGCCGGCCCACCGAGCCGCCCAGGAATCCGAACTCGAACGAGACCAGGACGCGCTTTTGGCCGCAGATGGAGGCGAGGCCGTGGACGACGAACTCCTCCTCGCCGGTACGGGCGGGCGGCGCGGGCCCGGGAGCCCGCTTACCAGGCCCAGGAGAGGGGCTCGTCCCCCCCGGTGTCGCGAACGGGCGCGGCGGCTTCGGAGAACTCCTCGAACCAGGTGGACACGGCCGCGATCGCCGCCCTCGCCGTCAACCGGTCAGGCGTGGAGCGACCGCTTCATGATCTTGCCCAGGTCGTTGCGGGGCAGCGCCTCCAGGTAGCGGACCGTGCGCGGGCGCTTGTGCGGGGACAGCTGCGCGGCCACATGGTCCGCGAGCTCGTCCCTCGTGGGGGGTGCGGCGGGGTCGGCCGGCACCACCCAGGCGACGATCCGCTCGCCCAGATCGGGGTCCGGTTCACCGGTGACGGCGGCCTCGCGGACCCCGGGGTGGTCGAGGAGCGCGTTCTCGATCTCACCGGCGCCGATCTTGTAGCCGCCGCTCTTGATCAGATCGGTGGCCTTGCGGCCGACGATCCGCACATAGCCGTCGGTGTCACGGGTGGCCATGTCTCCGGTACGGAACCAGCCGTCCTCGGTGAGTGCGGCGGCCGTGGCGTCCGGGCGGTTCAGATAGCCGGTGAAGAGGTTCGGGCCGCGCACCTGGATCTCGCCGATGGCGGAGGGGTCGGTGAGGACGGTGCCGTCCTCCTCGACCAGGCGGAGTTCGACACCGCGCAGGGGGGCGCCGACCGTGCCCGGGCGTGGTTCGCCGTCGGCCCGGACACCCGTGTTCATCAGGGTCTCCGTCATGCCGTACCGCTCGATGACCCGGCGGCCGGTCGCCGCCGCGATCCGCTCGTGGTCGTGGACCGGCAGCGCGGCCGACCCGGACACCAGCAGCCGGGCCCCGGCCAGCGCCTTCGCCAGCTCGGCCGCACCGGGGCCGGAGCCGTCGAGGGCCTCGGCCAGCCGGTGGTACATCGTCGGTACGCCGAAGAGCATCGTGCCGCCGGACGACAGCTCCTGGGCCACTGCGTCGGCGGAGAACCTGCCCAGATGCCGCACTGATCCGCCCCGGCGCAGTGGGCCGAGCACGCCCAGGATCAGACCGTGCACATGGAACAGCGGCAGGGCGTGGACGAGAACGTCGTCGCCGGTCCACTGCCAGGCGTCCTCCAGCGCGTCCAGCGACGCGGCGATCGCCCGTCGCGGCAGGACCGCGCCCTTGGGCGGACCCGTCGTGCCGGAGGTGTAGACGATCAGGGCGGGGGACTCGGGGGAGGGCTCCGGGAGTGCGGCGCCGCCCTCGTCCGGGGCCGCCGTGTCGACATCGATACGGTCCAGCGCGTCCAGCACCGGCGGGAGCGCGTCACCCGCCCCGGCCAGCACCACGGTCGGCCCGCTGTCGGCCACGATGTGCCCGAGCTCGCGCGTCCCGGTCTTCGGGTTGAGCGGCACCGCCGGCACTCCGGCCCGCAGCGCGGCCACGACGGCGACGACGGTCTCGGGCGTGGGGGTGGCCCAGACGGCGACCCGTCCGGCGCCGGCGAGACGCGTGGCGAGCGCGGTGGAGGTGGTGGCCAACCGGTCGTATGTCATCGTGTGATCGCCGAACCGGGTGGCCTCCCGGACGGAACCGTCATCCGGCACAAACAGAAGAGGAGTCACCCGACGCACCCTAGCCCCGCCTGCCCGGGCCTGTCCGGCTCGGAGGAAGTCGCCGCACGGGTGTGCCCACCGGTCCTGTCCGGCTCGGAGGAAGTCGCCGCACGGGTGTGCCCACCGGTCCTGTCCGGCTCGGAGGGAAGCCATCGAGCCGGCGCGGCTCGGAGGAAGTCGCCGCACGGGTGTGCCCACCGGTTCTGTCCGGCTCGGAGGGAAGCCATCGAGCCGGCGCGGCCACCCAGCCCGTTCCGGTGTCTGAGGACGAAACCGTGACCGTGGGGCCCGAACCCGCGTGAAGCCGTGCCCTACTCCCGCTGAAGCCCCCGCATCCGCCCGTACGCGTACACGCACCCCGCCAGTGCCAGGTCCGACAGCAGCATGAAGCCGATCGAGTACGACCCCTTCGCGCTGTAGATCGCCCCCATCACCAACGGCGGCACAAAGCCCCCCAGGCCCCCCATCGCACCGACGATCCCGGTCACGCTGCCCACTTTCGCCTGTGGCGTCACCTGCGAGACCAGGGCGAAGATGCTGCCGCTCGCGGTGCCCAGGCCGGCCGCCATGCAGAGCAGCGCGATCGTGCCGCCGGGGGTCAGTTGCGGGTCGAAGGCCTGGACGATTGCCATCAGGGCGGCCAGACCGAGTGCCGCCGCGGTGACCCGAGCCGGGTGGATGCGGTCCGAGAGCCAGCCGCCGATCGGTCGGAAGATGACCGTGACCAGGGCGAACCCGGCGGCCTTCGTACCGGCGTCGGTCGGTGAGAGGTCGTACCAGGTCTTCAGATACGTGGGGAGATAGACGCCGAACGCGACGATCCCGCCGAAGCCGATCGCGTACAGCGCCGACAGCTCCCAGGTGACCCGCAGCCGCCCCGCCTCCCCCAGCCGGTGGGCGAGCGAGTCGGTCGGCACCGGGCGGTCCGGGTGGTCGTCGACCAGCACCGCGGCCAGCGCCGAGTACACCACGAGCGCCGCCGCGACCACCAGGAACGGCAGATTGTCGCCGTGCTGGACGATCCGCGGGGTGAAGTACCCGGACAGGGCGACGCCGCCCATGCCCATGCCGAACACCCCGAGTGCGAGCCCCCGCTCGGCGGGCGGGAACCATGAGTTGACCAGCGGGATACCGATCGCGAACGTCGTGCCGCCCAGGCCCAGCAGAAAACCCACGACAAGCATCGCGCCGTAGGAGTTCCGCGCCGGGATCAGCAGCAGCACGGGCACGACGGTGAGCGCCGAGATCAGCGGGAACATCAGCCGCGCACCGTATTTGTCGGTCAGCGCGCCCACCGGGATCCGGCCCAGCGAACCCACCAGCACCGGCACCGCGACCAGCAGCGACTGCTCGAACGAACTCAGACCCAGCCGCTCCTTGTAGTCCCCGGACAGGGGCGCGATCAGATTCCAGGCCCAGAAGGTGAGCCCGAACCCGATCGTGGCCGTCACAAGGTTGCGATAGGCAAAGGACCCGGCGCCGACCGGGGCGGGAGGCTGCTTGACGGCTGTGTCCACCCCTCCAGTCAAGGGCGGGCACAGGCCACTGGCCCGTCCGGATGCGCCATGCGGGGCAACCGGGCCGGGAACCGGAAACGGGAGCGGAGAAAGCCCCGAATGCGTCTTGCGAAGTCACAACCCGGACAAAGCTGCGACAATCGCGGTATGGACCGTCTGGACAGGGAAATCCTCGGCATCCTCCAGGAGGATGCCCGGATCTCGTACCGCGATCTGGGCATACGGGTCGGGCTCAGCGCCAACGCCGCGGCCGACCGGGTGCGCCGGCTGCGGCGCGACGGTGTCATCCGCGGCTTCACCGTGATCATCGACCCGGCCGCCGACACCCGTACCGGCCTGGTCGTGTTCATCGATGTGACGCTGCGGATCGACACGACGAACGAGGTGTTCGAGCGGGCGGTGCTCGCCCTGCCGGGCATCACCGAAGTGGTGCATGTGACCGGCGGCCACGACTATCTCGTACGGGCCACCGTCGCGGACACCGCAGCCCTGGACGGACTGCTGCGCAGGCTGAAGCGGGAGGCCGGCGTCGCCCACTCCAACACCCGCGTCGCGCTCAGAGCGGCGCCTGCCAGATGACGGTCGACGAGCGCGAGCCGTCCTCGTCGCGGCCGTCGTCGGCGACCGCGAGCCGGACCGCGGCCCGCCCGTCCGGCAGCACGACCGTCGCATCCACCTCCACCTCGATCGCCGACACCCCGACCCTCCGGTGCGCGGCGGCGAGTGCGCCCCGCAGCTCGGTGAGCAGCCGCCGGTCCACGGGCTCCCGGACCAACGCGTCGACCGCCCCGCTGAACTGCACCGACGGCTGGAAGCCGAGGACGGCGGCGGCGCCCCTGGTCTCCCGCAGCACCTGGCCGCGGAAGGTGGTGGGGGCTTCGGCGGGCGGCTGCTGGAGGGCGAAGATCGCCGTCCGTACTTCCTGAATGGTGGAGTCCAGCTCGTCGACGGCCTTGCCGAGCAGTTCGTCCGACTCCGGGGTGGCGGCCCTGCGGCGGGTCGACTCCAGCATCATCTCGGTCGCGAACAGCCGTTGGACGACGAGGTCGTGCAGATCGCGGGCGATCCTGTCCCGGTCCTCGTACACCGCGAGCTGTTCCCGGTTGTGCTGGGCGTCCGCCAGGACCAGGGCGAGCGCGGCCTGCGAGGCGAACTGCGAGGCCAGCAGCCGGTCCACGGCCGTGTACGGGCGGGCGCCGCGCCGCCGAGGCAGGGCGAGGGTGCCGATCAGCCGCCCGCCGCTCTGCAACGGCAGCATCATGCTGGGGCCGAACCGCGACCGCACATGCGTCGTCATCCGCGGATCGGTCGCCGAGTCCTCGATGAACACCGGTTCTCCGCCCAGCAGTTGGACCAGCACAGGGGAACCGGGCTCGATGGTCGTACCGACGATCCCGGCCGGGTCGTCGAGCGTGGACGCGGTGACGATCTCCATCCCGCCCTCCTCGTTCGGCTGGAGGATCACTCCGGCGGAGGCGTCGGCGAGCGTTCTGGCCGCTTCGGCCACGGTCATCAGCGCGTCGGCCGCGTTCCCGCCGGTCAGCAGGGTGGTGGTGACGGCGGCCGCCCCCTCGATCCAGCGCTCCCGCTGACAGGCCGCCTCGTACAGCCGGGCATTGCCGATCGCGATCCCGGCCTGCGAGGCCAGCACCCTCAGCAGCGCCATGTCCGTGTCGGTGAAGCGGCCGGTGCGTTTCTCGGTGAGGTAGAGGTTGCCGAACACCTCGTTCTGCACCCGGATCGGCGCCCCGAGGAAGGTGTGCATCGGCGGATGGCCGGGCGGGACCCCGCAGGAGCGCGGGTCGGTGGTCAGATCGTCGGAGCGCAGCGGCTGTGGTTCGTGGATGAGGACGCCGAGCATCCCCGAGTGCCCGTCCGGGAAGCGGCCGATGCGCTGCCGCTCGGCGTCGCTGAGGCCCGAGGTGAACAGCTCGCCGATGGTGCCGGTTTCCGGGGCGAGCATGCCGAGCGCGCCGTACCGGGCGTCGGTCAGTGTGGTGGCGGTGTCCACGATCTGCTGGAGAGTGGCCCGCAGTTCGAGATCGGTGCCGACGCTGAGGACCGCTTCCAGGAGCAGCGGCAGCCGGAGCGTCCGGGGGGTGCCGGCCTCGGTGGCCGTCTCCTCGTCCGGGGGCCCCGCGGTCGTGTTCGCTGCTGTCGTGTCCGCTGCTGTTGTGTTCGCTGTCTCTTCGGTCATACGTCGCACCCCCCGCGGTGCTCAGCAGGCGATCGGGGCGAGAACCAACGGCTGGATCTTCCCGTCCAGCATCGCACCGAGCCCCAGTACGGAGCACACGTCGGGCCGCTCCGCGATGTGCACGGACATCCCCGTCGCATCCCGCAGCATCTGGTCGAGGCCGGGCAGCAGCGCGCTGCCGCCGACCAGCATGATCCCGCAGTCGACGAGGTCGGCCACCAGGTCGGGCGGGCAGTCGCGCAGGACCTTGCCGAGACCGTCGAGCACCGCGGTCAGCGGGGTGTGGATCGCCTGCCGCACCGCGGCGGTTTCCACCCGCACCGAGCGGGCCAGACCGGTGGCCACGTCGCGGCCGTGGATCTCGGTCATGGTGGGCCCGTGCGGGGTGAGCCCGTTGCCGCTGAGCGCCAGCTGCAGCGGGCGTACGGACTGGCTCGGCAGGATCAGCGCGTGGTGCTGGCGCAGATGCTGGATCACCGCGTGGTCGATGGCGTCGCCGCCAATCGGGATGCGTACGGCGGTCACGATCGACCCGAGCGAGAGCACCGCGATCTGGGTGGTCGCCGCCCCGCACACCATGATCATGCTGGCGGTCGGCTGCTCGACGGGAAGCCCACAGCCGATGGCCGCCGCGATCAGGGTGTCGACCAGCTCGACCCGCCGAGCGCCCAGCCCGACCAGGGTCTCGACGGCGGCCCGCTGGGCGAGCGGATCGCTGTCGTGCGGGGTACACGCGGCGGCCCGCAGCCGTGGCTTGCGGCGCAGCTGGCGACGGAGCTTCTCGCCGAGCAGATGGCGGAGCATGCGCTGGGCCATCTCGATGTCGACGACGGTTCCGCCGGAGACCGGGCGGACCACCCGGATGTAGTCGGGGGTGCGGCCCGTCATCTGCTCGGCGAGCGCGCCGACGGCGATGAGTGACCCGGTACGCGTGTTCACTGCGGCGACACTCGGCTCGTCGACGACGATCCCGAGCCCCTTGACGTACACGCGGGTCCGGGCGGCCCCGAGGTCGACGGCGACATGGCAGCGGCGCAACTGCTCAAGACTGACGGTCACGGCAGATTCTCCCGGGAGCGCTGAGGGGGTACCGGCGGCAGCCGGTTCTCTTCGCATCGTGCGCCGTTCGGGGGCGTTGCGCGCGTCGGGATGAGCCGTAGGAGGTACAGGTTGACGGGCCGACAGAAAGACGCGGTATACGGAGGTCAGCCGGGCAGCAGTCGCTGGAACAGTCCCCAGGTGAATTCGGCGACATACGGCCCGCCCGTTCCCGGCGCGGTGATCGCGAGCGCCCACCGGGTCGGCGCGCTGCCCTCCATCGGGCGGGCCGGTGCGAAGGCCCGCGCGACCTCGTCCACCGTGCCCGACCAGGGGCGCAGGTCCTCGACCGTACGCAGCTCGGGGCCCGGCGCTCCCGGCGCCCGCACCAGCCATTCGTTCCATACGGCCCCGCCCGGCGCGACCATCACCTCGAACCGCAGATCCGGCCAGAGCGGCACCGGCCACAGCAGCACGTCGCACTCCAGGTCGCCGATCGTGCGGTGCGTGGACGACTCGGGCTCGCCGAGCACCGAACGGTAGCGGCGCAGGGCGCCCCGCCCGCGCGGCGCCCGCACCATGGCCTGCCATCGGCGGTTGGCCTCCCGCATCTCGGCGAGCGAGGCGCTCAGTTCCTGCCGGGCGTCGTCGACGAGATCCGGCTGATGGTCGGCCATCCGACGCAGCAGGACGAGCTGGAACTCACGAGGGCCGAAAGGCGTGGGCGTGGTCATGGAATCAACGGTTCCACACAGGACCTCACCTCAGCGGCTTTCTCACGGCGCCTCGGACTGCGTACGCGAATCGACCCCGGTCACGACCGAGCCGGCCCCGGACACCTTGGCGAGCGACGTGGCCGAGCGGCCCAGTCCGGTGGACGGCCGCTCGGCGCGTGCTCAGTCGCCGCGCGGGCCTGACTCACCGAGCATCCGCCGCAGCAGGTCCCGCAGCATCGTGCGGTCTGTGTCCGACAGCTCGGCCAGCGGCTCCCGCGCGAAAGAGAGCGAATCGCGCAACTGTCGCACCGTACGCGCTCCCCTCTCCGTCGGGGCGGCCAGCTTCACCCGCCGGTCGGCCGGATCCGGCCTGCGCTCCACCAGGCCGCGCGCCTCCAGCCGGTCGACGATGCCGGTGATATTCGACGGCTCGCACTTCAGCTTCTGGGCGACCTTGCGCATGGGCATCGGCTCCAGGGAGAGCAGTCCGAGAACGCGCGCCTGGGCGCCGGTGAGGGAGTGGGCTGCCGCGGCTTCGTCGTATTCCTCGTAGTAGCGCGCCACGACGGAACCGATGAGCTCGACGACTTCGAGGGTCAGAGGGTCTGTACGGGTGGTGGCCATGACACCCAGGATAGCCGGTTACTTGACAAGATGAAATATGCAGGAGCATGGTTGTTTCACATCATGAAGCATTGGCGCTTCCCCCGGCAGGCCCCGTCCGGCCCGGCCGGGGTGAAAATTCCCCCACCCCGTAAGACATTGAGGAGACCCCGAGCTCATGTCTGCAGAACTTCCCACGTCCAGTCGTGAATGGCACCTCGTCGCCCGCCCGCACGGCTGGCCGAAGGCCGAGGATGTCGCGCTGCGTGAGGCCCCGGTCACCGCTCCCGGCGAGGGTCGCGTCCTCGTCCGCAATCTGCACTTCTCGGTCGACCCGTACATGCGGGGCCGGATGAACGACATGAAGTCGTACACCCCGCCCTTCGAGCTCGACCACCCCATGGACGGCGGAGCGGTCGGCGAGGTCATCGCATCGAACGCGGAGGGCATCGCGGTCGGCGACCACGTCCTGCACGGCCTCGGCTGGCGCGAGTACGCCACCGTCCCGGCCGAACACGCCGTGAAGGTCGACGCGTCGCTCGCCCCGCTCTCCGCCTATCTCGGTGTGCTCGGCATGACCGGGCTCACCGCCTACGCGGGCCTCTTCGAGGTCGCCTCCTTCAAGGAGGGCGACACCGTCTTCGTCTCCGGCGCGGCCGGCGCGGTCGGCAGCCAGGTCGGCCAGATGGCGAAGCTCAAGGGCGCCTCGCGGGTCATCGGCTCGGCCGGCTCCGACGAGAAGGTCAAGCTCCTCGTCGAGGAGTACGGCTTCGACGCGGCCTTCAACTACAAGAACGGCCCCGTCGCGGAGCAACTGCGCGAGGCCGCCCCCGACGGCATCGACGTCTACTTCGACAACGTCGGCGGCGAGCACCTCGAAGCGGCGATCTCCTCGCTCAATGTGCACGGCCGCGTCACCGTGTGCGGAATGATCGCCCAGTACAACGCCACCGAGCCGACCCCCGGCCCGCGCAACCTCGCCCTGGTCATCGGCAAGCGGCTGCGCATCCAGGGCATGCTCGTCAACGATCACACCGCCCTCCGGCCGCAGTTCGTCCAGGAGGTCGCCGGCTGGCTGGCCTCGGGCGAGCTGAAGTACGACGAGACCATCGTCGAGGGCATCGAGAACGGCTTCGACGCCTTCCTCGGTCTGCTGCGCGGTGAGAACACCGGAAAGATGATCGTCTCCCTCGCCTGACAGATGCTCCGGCGTGCGGCAACCCCGACGTCATCGTCAACCCGCCCGAGGCCATGGGCGGAAGCGGCGCGGGCACCAACCCGGAGCTGTCGGTCGCCCGGCCGCTCGCGCCGCCCGGAACCGGCCGGGGGCCGTACCTCCTGCGGGGGTGCGGCCCCGGCCGCGCGCCGGGCACACCCGCGACGGACCGGCACTGCCCCCACCAGTACGCTGACGCCATGCGAGACATAGGGGTGGGCTTCGGCTACGTGATAAAGGGACAGCGATGGGTCGGCCGGCACGGACGCTGGTTCGGTTTCGGGCTGCTGCCCGGACTCATCACTCTCGTCCTGTACGCGGCAGCGCTCGTCGGCCTCGGCTACGGTGCCGACGATCTGGTGGACTGGGCGACCCCCTTCGCCGACGACTGGTCATCGCCCTGGCTCGGCCTGCTCCGTAACACCCTGACCGTGCTGGTCTTCGCCCTCGGGCTCCTCCTCGCCGTGATCACGTTCACCGCCGTGACGCTGCTGGTCGGCCAGCCCTTCTACGAGTCGCTCTCCGAGCAGGTCGACCGCACGGAGGGCGGCGAGGTCCCCGAGTCCGGGCTGCCGCTCTGGCGGGAGCTGTGGATCTCCGCCCGCGACAGCGTCCGCATCCTGCTGCGGGTGGGGCTGTACACGGTGCTGCTCTTCGCCCTCGGATTCATTCCGGTCATCGGCCAGACCGTCGTCCCCGTGATCGGATTCTGCGTCACCGGCTACTTCCTCGCCGAGGAGCTCACCGCCGTCGCGCTCCAGCGCCGCGGCATGGTCCTGAAGGACCGGCTCGCCCTGCTGCGCGGCCGCCGCATGCTGACCCTCGGCTTCGGCGTACCGCTGGGTCTCGCCTTCCTGGTCCCGTTCGTCGCCGTGTTCCTGATGCCGGGCGCAGTCGCCGGAGCGACGCTGCTGGCGCGGGGTCTGGTGTCGCCCGACGAGGACGCCGCCCCCGCCCCGTACACCCTCGACAAAGACTGAGGGAATCAAATCATCGTCGGACTGGGCGTCACCCTGGGCCCAGGAGGGCACTGAAGATCTCGGCCCGCTGAGCGACGCCCGCCGGACACGGGTCAGCTGCTGTGCACCTCCAGCGCTGACCTGACCGCCGATTCCAGGGCCCCCTCGATCCAGGCCGGCTTGATCGAGGTGTGGCAGCCGGCGAAGTGCAGCGGCCCCTCGACCGAACGCACGTCGGCGAACAACTCGGTGTGCTGGCCCGGCAGCAGCACCGAGGCCTCGCCGTACGCGTACGGGTCGCGCATCCACGACTGGGTGGCACCGACGCCCGTGTAGAAGACCTCGATGCGCTGCCCGTACACGTCCTGCACCCCGCCCAGGGCGTGCGGATAGCGCTCGTCGTCGTCCAGCGAGTCCCACTTCAGCGCGTCGTCGGCCCAACTGTACGAGGCGAGGACGACGCCGCCCGCGCTCCCGTCGACCGGGTGGGACGGCTGGAACATGAAGCGGTTGGGGTTGTCGGTGACCGATCCGCCGCCGATGACATGCGCCGCCTCGGGCTGGTTGCGGGCGGTGGCCCGGTACGCCGCGTAGTGCACGCGCTGGTTGGGCGGCAGATGGCCGGACGGTACGGAGGGGTGGGCGCCCAGCAGCGAACCGTCGGCCGGTGCCTTGCCCAGGCGGTAGGCGTCGTACAGACCGGGCTTGACCTTCTCCAGCTCGATCTTCCAGTCCTTCTCCTCGAACTCCCACCAGCGGCGGCTGAATTCGAGCAGCACCTTGGTCGCCGCGTCGTAGTGGATCTCGGTGATCGCGCGCCGCTTGCCGTAGGAGAGCGCGGGAGCGACGGGGATGTGGCGCAGCCCGGAGAACGGCACGGTGATGATCGCCCGGTCGCCGGTGAACGTCTCGCGCACGAGCGGCTTGCCGTCGCGGCCCTCGGATACCGTCTCGACCCGGACGCTGTCCGCGCCGTAGCCGATCCTGGTGGCCCGGCGGTCGAGCCGGACGATGTCCTTGACCCGCTCGTACATCGCGTCGGCCAGGGTGGCCGTGCCGTCCGGCAGTTCGAAGAACGCGGTGTCCGGGCTGATCAGTGAGGCCCCGATGAAGCTGTGCACAAAGGCGAGATGGAGCCGCGAGGTGAGGTTCTCGACCGTACCGATGAGGTCGATGGTGCGCTCGTCGAGCTTGGCCGCCTCGGTCAGGAAGCGGAACATCGACCAGTGCCCGTACCGCTGGATGACCCGCGCCCAGCCCTCGACGAGCTCGCGGCCCTCCTTGCCCTCGAACTCCTTGCGCACGGGCGCGAAGGCCTCCCGCACGATCGTCGCGGCGGTCTTGTTCTCGAACTCCGCGGGGACTTTGAACGAGCGGTTGATCGCCTGCGGCTTCTCCGCGTAGTCGGCCTTGCGCATCCGGATGCCGTTGACATGGACCCAGGTGCGGTTCACCGGCCGGCCCTCGGCGTCGACATCGACCAGGTAGAAGCGGCGGCGCTTCAGGTCGAAGCTGTCGATGAGCCCGGTGACGAGCGGGTGGCTGTCGGGGATCCGCATGGCGCCGGCCTCGGCGTACTGCTTCGGATCGGCGAACGGCGCCTTCGCGTTCTCGTGGCCACCCTTGCGGAAGGTCTTGATCCGGCCGCCGACGCGGTTGCCGTTGGCCTCGATCACGGTGACGGTGTGCCCGGCGCTGCGCAGGAGATGGGCGGCGGTGAGCCCGGCCGGGCCCGCTCCGACGACCAGCACCTTCTTGGGGGCCTTGCGGCTGCGCGGCAGGCCCTTGGACAGCAGGATGTCGCGGTAGTGGGGGACCAGTGGCTGGTCCTGCTCGTCGCGTACGAGGATGGCGCGGGCGATGGTCAGGCAGGCCTCCCAGTCCGAGCCGGTGGCCGCCGGGGCGAGCGCGGTACCGGATGCGGCGGGCGCACCAAGGGCATGAGGGGCGGCGGCCTGTGCGGAGCCGACGGCGGTCGTGGCAAGGGCCGCGGCACCGGCGGCGGCACCCGTGATCATGGTGCGCCGGGAGGGCAGGCCTGAGGAAGGTTGGGCGGGCTTGGAAGTCATGCCGCCCACCCTGGGGTGCCGGGGGCGGTGCCCTTCGCCCGGACGCGCGTAGAACGCTCGGAAATCACCCGCAGGTGGGGCCTATCGATCTTGTCGGACTGATGCCGTCGCAGATCGTGTCATGATCGAGGGTTCTCAGGAGCACCCGGCTCCGCCGACCGCAGTAGCGTGAGGAAGTCCTGGAACGCCGCCGGCATGTCCACCGAATCCGGATCCAGCAGCCACTGGTACTGAAGCCCGTCCATCATCGCCACCAGCAGCGGCGCCGCGCGCTCCGGAGTCAGACCGCCCGGCAGTCGCTCGCCGTACTCCGCGCGCAGCGTCGCCGTCATGGTCGCCCGGACCTGGGTGTAGCGGCGGGTGAAGAACTCCCGCGCGGGATGACCCTCCGTCACGCTCTCGCCGAGCAGGGCCGAGAACGTCTGGACGATGCCGGGCCGCATCGCGTTGTACTCGACGAGCGAGGTCAGCAGATCGATCCGCCAGGTGCCGTCGCTCCGGGTGCCGCCGCCGGTGTCCCACTGGTCGCGCTCCTCCAGCACGGCGACGAGCAGCGCCTCCTTGGTCGGAAAGTAGTGCAGGAGCCCCTGCTGGCTGAGTCCGACCCGCTCGGCGACGGCGTTCAGCGATGCGCCGCGATAGCCGCGCTCGGCAATCACTTCGAGCGTGGCGCGGAGGATCTCCGCCCGTCGCTCCGCACTTCTGGCCCGCACCATCTCCCCGGCCCCTTTCGGTGCTTCATCGGTTCCGCCCCGCTTGATCGGCCCCGTCCCGAGGACCGTACGCCATCTCCGAAAGTCACAGACCAATAACGAAGCCTACTGCTCTACTGGTGATGGAGTCACTATGGAGACATTCAGTGCAGGATTCCGACGAGGAGGTACGGCCGTGGCAGGCGCGTCCACACCCACCAACCCCGATGTGGCCCGCGAGGCCGCGGTCGATGCGGCGCTGGCCGCACTGGGGCTCGACGACAAGGCACGGCTGCTGGCAGGCCAGGACATGTGGTCACTGCCCGGACTCCCCGCCGTCGGGCTGCGTTCCCTGGTGATGTCCGACGGGCCGATCGGCGTCCGCGGGGTCGCCTGGTCGGCCGACGACCCGTCCGTCGCGCTGCCCTCGCCCACCGCGCTCGCCGCGACCTGGGACCCGGCCCTGGCCCGCAGGGCCGGCCGGCTGCTGGCCCAGGAGGCCCACCGCAAGGGGGTGCACGTCCTCCTCGCCCCGACCGTGAACCTCCACCGGTCCCCGCTCGGCGGGCGCCACTTCGAGACGTACAGCGAGGACCCCTACCTCACCGGTGAGATCGGTACCGGTTATGTGCGGGGTGTGCAGGACGGCGGGGTCGGCACGACCGTCAAGCACTTCGTCGCCAACGACGCCGAGACCGACCGCTTCACCGTCGACAACATCGTCGCCCCGCGCACCCTGCGCGAGATCTACCTCGCCCCGTTCGAACGGATCGTCAAGAACGCCCACCCGTGGGGCATCATGGCCGCGTACAACCAGGTCAACGGCTCCACCATGACCGAGCACCGCTACCTGCAGAACGCGGTGCTGCGCGGCGAATGGGGCTTCGACGGCTACATCGTCTCGGACTGGCTGGCCGCCCGCTCCACCGTCGCCGCCGTCACCGGCGGCCTCGACGTCGCCATGCCGGGCCCCAGGACCGTGTACGGGAAGGCACTCGCCGACGCCGTACGGGCCGGAGAGGTCGAGGAGTCCGTCGTCGACGGCGCCGTGCGCAATGTGCTGCGGCTGGCCGCCCGCGTCGGCATCCTGGACGGCGCCCCGCCCGTCGTCGACGAGGCCGACCGCCCCGAGCCGATCGACGGCGACGCACTGGCCCGCGACATCGCCCGCCGCTCCTTCGTCCTCGTACGCAATGAACACGCCGCGCTCCCCATCGACCCGGCCGGCGTCCGCAAGGTCGCACTCAGCGGGGCGCTCGCCCGGGACGCCCGGGTCCTCGGCGGCGGCTCCGCCCAGGTTTTCCCGCACCACATCGTCACGCCGCTGGACGGCCTCGTCGCCGCCCTTCCCGAGGATGTCCTCGACTACCGCGTCGGCGCCGACCCGAACGACGAACTCACCCCCGCCGAGAAGGGCTTCGAGCTCAGGGCCGTCTGTTACGACGCCTCCGGCACCGTCATGGGCTCGGCCCCGCTGCGCAGCGGCACCGTCCAGTGGGTCGGCGACGACTTCCCCGAGGGCGTGACCCGCGAGACGCTGCACAGCGTCGAGATCACCGGCACCTTCGTCCCGCGCGACAGCGGCGAGCACGTTTTCGGCACCCGCGGCACCGGAGCGCTCACCCTCACCGTCGCGGGCGAGACCCTGTACGACGAGGTCCACCGGGTCACCGGCTCCGCCGACCCCGGCGAGGCGTTCTTCGGCAACCCCCTGGAGCGCGGCCGGATCGCCCTCACCGCGGGTGAATCCGTCGAAGTCTCGCTGCGGCAGGTCCCCGAGACCCTGGGCGACGACGCACCCATCCCCGGCGTCTCGTTCTCCTTCTGCCACCTCGGCCCGCGCCGCGACCCCCAGGAGCTGATCGCCGAGGCCGTCGAGGCGGCCCGCGCCGCGGACACCGCGATCGTCGTCGTCGGCACCACCGAGCGCGTCGAGTCCGAAGGCTTCGACCGCACCGACCTGAAGCTCCCCGGCCACCAGGACGACCTCGTCAGGGCCGTCGCCGCCGCCAACCCGAACACCGTCGTGATCGTCAACTCCGGCTCCCCGGTGGAGCTTCCGTGGCGCGACGAGGTCGCCGCGGTCCTGATCGGCTGGTTCCCCGGCCAGGAGGCCGGCCACGCCCTCGCAGACGTCCTGCTCGGTGCCGAGGAACCGGGCGGCCGCCTCCCCACCACCTGGCCGGTCGCGCTCGCCGACGTCCCGGTCCTCTCCACCACCCCCACCGACGGCGAACTCCACTACGACGAGGGTGTCTTCGTCGGCTACCGGGCCTGGGAGAAGGCAGGCACCGCGCCCGCGTACCCCTTCGGTCACGGACTCGGCTACACCAACTGGGAGTACGAGAGCCTGACGGCCGGCCCCGACACCGCCACCGTCCGCCTCCGCAACACCGGCACCCGGCCCGGCGCCGAGACCGTCCAGCTCTACCTGGCGCCCCGGGGCGACACCGCCGAACGCCCGGTGCGCTGGCTGGCCGGCTTCGCACGGGTCGAGGCGGCGCCCGGCGAGAGCGTCGAGGCGGTGATCGCCCTGGAGCGGCGCGCGTACGAGATCTGGGACGAGACGGCGTACGGCTGGACCCTCGTCCCCGGCACGTACGAGGTGCAGGCGGCCCGCTCGCTCGGTGACGTACGCCTGACGACGGCCGTGGACATCAAGGAGTAGCGGCTCCCGGTACGGAAGAGCCCCGGAGCGGCACTGATCCCGCTCCGGAGCTCTCCTCATGCCGTTCACGCCATCAGCGCGCCTCAGCGCACGGCGAATCCGTACGCCGTCGTCGAGGCGTACTCCTTGCCCGGCCGCAGCACCCGTGCTCGGGAATCGGGCCGGTTCGGGGAGTCCGGGAAGTACTGGGTCTCCAGCGCGATCCCGGCGCACGGCCCGAACGGCCGTCCGTCGAGGTGGTCCGCCGTGTACAGCCGCAGCCCCGGCTCCGTCGTGGTGACGGTCAGGATACGTCCCGACGCCGCGTCGTCCGCGAGGGTGCCGAACTCTTGCGCACGCATCACCGTGCTCGAACCTGCGCCCGTGATCACGGACCTTGGACCAACCGGTGAGCGGAGGGCGGCGTCACGGTCGGTCTACTTCGGGGGCCGGGCCGACGTGACATTGCGGTACGCGATCTCCGCCAGCCGCGCCTGCCCGTTCCGCCCCGGATGGAACCAGTCCCACTGGCTGAGCTGCTTGCCGGTGAACCGGTAGCCGAAGACCGCCCCGCCGTCGTAGCGGCAGCGCAGATCCTTCGCACAGACCTCGCGCAGCACCTTGTTGTACGCCACGACCCGCTCCTGCACCGAGGCCCGCCGGGCCACGGCACGCTCACCCATGTCGTCCGCGTCACCCAGCATCGACTGACAGATCCCCAGCTTCCAGATCTGCTTGCCCAGCGCATTGCCGCGCCCCGTAGACCAGAGCCGCTTGAGATCCGGCACGCTCGACACGTACACCTGCGCTTTCGGCGCCCCGGCACGCAACTGACGCATCGACTCCTCGAACGACGCACGGAAATCCGCCACCGGCGTCATGAACCGCGTCGAGTCCCGGCAGGCGTCATTGGCGCCGATCATCACCGTCACCAGATCCGGCTTCTTCTTCGCGGCCAGCGCCATCTGCTCCGGCAACTGGGTAATCCTGGCCCCCGTCTCGGCGTGGTTCCAACTGCGCGCGGCAGCACCCGACTCACCGAGCAGCCGCACGGCGAGGCTGCGCACCTCGCTGTCCGTGCCGGTTGCCCAGGACACCTCCGGACAGTCCACCAGCACCGAACAGGCGTCGAATCCGCGGGTGATGGAGTCCCCGACGGCGGCCACCGACCCCGGGCTGCGGTCCCAGACCGGGCCGGGCCTGGCGGGCGGCTTCCGCTGTCCGGCCGCCGCCCCCTTCGTCGTCCCGTCCCGAGCGGCGTCGCAGCCGGTCAGAACGGCCATGCCGAGTAACGAGGCCGCCGTCAGGACAGCGGTCGCGGTACGCGAACGGTGGCGGGCCGAATGATCCTGCATCCCTTGACTCCCCTCGGTCATGCCCCCGGCAACCCCTCGTGGCACCGGTCGGAAGGCCCGGGCGCTCCGGCGGGTGAAAGCTGAGCGAATGAGGGGCCCAGGACCGACCGTACGTCACACCTGGGACCCCGCCGCGCGGTAGCTTTTCCTCGTCGAACCAGCGGAGCTCTCCCTCGCCCGGCTCCACTCGGGTGGCTTTCCGAAAATCACATCACGTCACATACTTTCCCTTTTCAGGAGATTCACCCCGATGCTGTTTACTGATGACAACCTCGGGAGCCGGCCGAGAAGAGACGGTACGGGCGCGAGGCCGCTGGGGAAGGCGAACTTCGTCCCACACTGGAGGTCCCGGTGACGACACGTGGAGTTCTGTACGTTCACTCCGCACCGCGCGCGCTCTGCCCCCATGTCGAATGGGCGGTGGCGGGTGTCCTCGGTGTGCGGGTCCAGCTCGACTGGATCAGACAGCCGGCCGCGCCCGGCACCTGGCGGTCCGAGTTCTCCTGGCAGGCCCGGCCCGGCACGGCATCGAAGCTGGCCTCCGCGCTGCGCGGCTGGGACCTCCTGCGCTTCGAGGTGACCGCGGAGCCGAGTCCCACGTCGGAGGGCGAGCGCTACAGTTCCACGCCAGGGCTGGGCATCTTCCACGCCGTCACCGGCATGCACGGCGACATCCTGGTGCCCGAGGACCGGCTGCGGGCGGCGCTGGCACGGTCCGTGCGGGACGAGACCGACCTGGAGGCCGAGATCGCCAAGCTGCTCGGCAAGCCGTGGGACGACGAACTGGAGTCCTTCCGCCACGCGGGCGAGGGCGCACCGGTGCGGTGGCTGCACCAGGTGGTGTGACGGGCTCCTGCGGCGCGCCTCGGACGCCGGCGAAAATCAGCCCCTCCGGCGACTGAGGAGCGGGGGTCCGGGGCAGAGCCCCCCGAAACACTCCGCGCAACGACAAAGCCCGCCTCCCCACTCGGGGGAGACGGGCTTCGGCGTACCGGGCCGCAGACCGTGTGTCAGACGCTGCGGAACGCCAGGACCACGTTGTGCCCGCCGAATCCGAACGAGTTGTTGATCGCGGCGATCGACCCCTGCGGCAGCGGCCGCGGCTCATCGCGCACGATGTCCGCGTCCACCGCCTCGTCGAGGTGCTCCACGTTGATCGTCGGCGGAGCCAGCCGGTGGTGCAGCGCCAGGACCGTCGCGACGGTCTCGATGCCGCCCGCGCCACCGAGCAGATGACCGGTCATCGACTTCGTCGCGGAGATCGCGACATGGTCGAGATCGTCGCCCAGAACCTTGCGCAGCGCCTTCAGCTCCGCGACATCGCCCTGCGGCGTCGACGTGGCGTGCGCGTTGAGGTGCACGACCTCGGACGGCTTGAGGTCCGTCTGGTCCAGCAGGTTCTGCATCGCGGCGGCGATACCCCGCCCCGTCGGCTCGGGCTGCGCGATGTGGTGGGCGTCCGCGGACAGACCCTGGCCCAGCACCTCGCAGTAGACCTTGGCACCACGCGCGGCGGCGTGTTCCGCGGACTCCAGGACGACGACCCCGGCTCCCTCGCCGAGGACGAAGCCGTCACGGCCGGTGTCGTACGGACGGGACGCCTTCTCGGGCTCCTCGTTCTGCTTGGACATCGCCATCATGTTGGCGAACGCGGCGATCGGCAGCGGGTGGATCGCCGCCTCCGTGCCACCGGCGAGAACCACATCGGCACGGCCGGTGCGGATCATCTCGACGGCGTACCCGATCGCCTCGGCGCCCGAGGCGCAGGCGGAGACCGGAGTGTGCACACCGGCCTGGGCGTTGACCTCCAGGCCGACGTTGGCGGCCGGGCCGTTGGGCATGAGCATGGGCACGGTGTGCGGGGAGACGCGGCGTACGCCCTTCTCCTTGAGCACGTCGTACTGGTCGAGCAGGGTGATCACGCCGCCGATACCGGAGGCGATGACCGAGCCCAGCCGCTCGGGCCGGACCGTGTCGTCCTCACCGGCCTTGCCGGTGTAGCCGGCGTCCGCCCACGCCTCGCGGGCCGCGATCAGCGCGAACTGCGCCGAGCGGTCCAGCTTGCGGGCGAGCGGGCGGGGCAGTACGTCGCCCGGGTCGACGGCCGCGAGTGCGGCGATCCGGACGGGCAATTCAGCGAAACGTTCGCCCTCGAGAGGCTTGACGCCGGAACGACCGGCGATCAGACCTTCCCAGGTCGACGTCGAGTCGCCACCCAGCGGAGTGGTTGCGCCGATACCGGTGACGACCACGGTGCGATTGGTCGAGTTCACTGGAAAATCTTCTCCACGTGTAGGGGGTCGTGAATCAGCGGCGCCACCGCCGGGTGGCGACACAGAGCCGGCCTGATCAGGCCTGGTGCTTGAGGATGTACTCGGCAGCGTCGCCGACCGTCTTGAGGTTCTTGACGTCCTCGTCGGGGATCTTGACGTCGAAGCGCTCCTCGGCGGCGACGACGACCTCGACCATGGACAGCGAGTCGACGTCCAGGTCGTCGGTGAAGGACTTGTCCAGCTGGACGTCCTCGACCGGGATACCGGCGATCTCGTTGACGATCTCGGCGAGACCGGTGACGATCTCTTCCTGAGTGGCGGCCATGTTGGCGCTCCTTCGATGTTTATCTGCAGGGTTTGGACGTCCGGGCCGAAAGGCCTGGTGTGCCTAGGGGAGAGTAACGACCGTCGCGGCGTAGACGAGACCCGCCCCGAAGCCGATGACGAGCGCGGTGTCGCCGCTCTTCGCCTGACCGGTCGCCAGAAGCCGCTCCATAGCGAGCGGAATCGAGGCGGCGGAGGTGTTGCCGGTGGTCTCCACATCACGGGCGACCGTGACATTCTCCGGCAGCTTCAGGGTCTTCACCATCGAGTCGATGATCCGCATGTTGGCCTGGTGCGGAATGAAGACGTCCAGGTCTTCCGGGGAGATCCCGGCCGCGTCCAGCGCCTGCTGGGCGACCTTCGCCATCTCGAAGACGGCCCAGCGGAAGACCGCCTGGCCCTCCTGCGTGATGGCCGGGAACTTCTCCGGACGCTCGGCGTGGAACTCGTCCCACGCCACGGTCTGCTTGATGGTCTCGGACTTGTCGCCCTCGGAGCCCCAGACGGTCGGGCCGATGGCCGGCACCTTGGAGGGGCCGACGACGACCGCACCGGCGCCGTCGCCGAAGAGGAAGGCCGTCGCGCGGTCCTCCTTGTCGGTGAGGTCGCTGAGTCGCTCCACGCCGATGACGAGAACGTACTCCGCCGACCCGTCGACGATCATGCCCTTGGCGAGGGTCAGTCCGTAGCCGAAGCCCGCGCAGCCGGCCGAGATGTCGAAGGCGGCGGGCTTGCCCGCACCGACCTTGTGGGCGATCTCGGTCGCGATGGCCGGGGTCTGCTTGAAGTGCGAGACGGTGGAGACGATCACGGCGCCGATCTGCTCGGGCGCGATCCCGGCGTCGGCGATGGCCTTCCCGGACGCCTCCACGGACATCGCGGCCACGGTCTCCTCCTCGGAGGCCCAGTGGCGCGTGGCGATACCGGAGCGCGAGCGGATCCACTCGTCGGACGAGTCGATCGTCTCGAGGATCACCTCGTTGGGCACGACACGGGTCGGGCGGTAGCCGCCGACACCCATGATCCGCGCGTACGGGGCGCCCTTGCTGGGCTTGATCTTCGACATGCTCTCGGGCTCCTTAGGCGCCTGCGTGCTCAAGCATGAGCGCGCGTGCCGCGTCGAGGTCGTCGGGGGTCTTGAGCGCGAGGGTCTGTACACCGGGCAGCGCGCGCTTGGCGAGACCCGTGAGGGTGCCGCCGGGGCATGCCTCGATGAGAGCCGTGACGCCCATCTCCTTGAAGGTCTCCATGCACAGGTCCCAGCGGACCGGGTTGGCCACCTGGCCGACCAGCCGCGAGATGACCTCGTCGCCGATGGCAACGGGCTTCCCGTCGGCGTTCGAGACATACGCCACGGCCGGGTCGGCGATCTTCAACTCCAGGGCGGCCTCACGCAGTCGGTCGACGGCGGGCGCCATGTGGTGCGTGTGGAAGGCACCGGCGACCTTGAGGGGCACCACGCGGCGTACGCCCTCGGGCTTGTCCTCGGTCAGCGCGGTGATCTGCGCGGCGGTGCCGGCGGCGACGATCTGGCCGCCCCCGTTGACGTTCGCCGGGGTCAGACCGAGCTTCTCCAGGTGCGGGACCGTCACCTCGGGGTCGCCGCCGAGCAGCGCCGCCATGCCGGTCTCGGTGACCGCGGCGGCTTCGGCCATGGCGAGCCCACGGGTGCGTACGAGACGGAGCGCGGCCTCGTCGCCGATGACTCCGGCGAAAGCGGCTGCGGTGATCTCACCCACGCTGTGACCTGCGACGATGTCGGGCGACGCGTCGAGCGCGGCGGCGGACAGCAGACCGGCGGCGACCAGCAGCGGCTGCGCCACAGCGGTGTCACGGATCTCCTCCGCGTCGGCCTCGGTGCCGTAGTGGGCGAGGTCGAGCCCGATGGCGTCGGACCAGCCGGCGATGCGGTCAGCGGCACCGGGGAGGTCGAGCCAGGGAGTCAGGAAGCCGGGCGTCTGAGCGCCTTGGCCGGGAGCGACGAGTACGAGCACCCTCACACTCTCTCTTGTGAACGGTCCGTAGCGCCCGTGGGGACAGGGACGAAGAACCGTATGGGGAATTGTTGATGTTCGACAAAAGTCTAGGACTGGGGGTCTCTGGCGGCCAAGCGTCCCAGGATCAGGGCGATTCGGAGCGTGAACGCCGAGCGGACATCAGAAGGTGACCAGCCGGTGACGTCAGTCACACGTCGGAGCCGGTAGCGCACGGTGTTGGGGTGGACGAAGAGCATCCTGGCCGCGCCTTCCAAGCTGCTCGCCTGCTCCAGATACACACTCAGCGTCTCCAGGAGTGCAGAACCCGCTTCCTCCAGCGGTCTGTAGATCTCCTCCACCAATTGGTCCCGTGCGGCAGGGTCGCCCGCCATCGCGCGCTCCGGCAGCAGATCGTCGGCCAGCACCGGTCGCGGGGCGTCCTGCCAGGCGCCGCACGCCTTGAGGCCGGCGGCCGCCGCCTGCGCGGACCGGGTGGCCGCCAGCAGGTCGGTCACCACGGGCCCGGCGACGACGGGACCTGCCGCGTACGGACCGATCAGTGCCTTCGCGACATGCAGCGGGTTGTCGCTGCCGCCCGCGATGACGACCAGCCGGTTGCCGAGCACCCCGGTCAGGACCTGGAGCTTCGCGTGCCGGGCGGCCCGCCGGATCGCCTCCACGGTCAGCTCGCTGTCGCCGTCCGGCGCCGTACCGAGCACCACGCAGACGTGCTCGGGGGAGTTCCAGCCGAGCGCCGCGGCGCGTGACACGGCGCCCTCGTCGGCCTCGCCGGACAGCACCGCGTTCACCACGAGCGATTCCAGCCGGGCGTCCCAGGCGCCGCGGGCCTCGGCGGCCTGCGCGTACACCTGGGCGGTCGCGAACGCGATCTCGCGTGCGTAGACGAGCAGTGCCTCCCGCAGCACCGACTCGTCGCCGGGCGCGGCGACCTCCTCGATCGCGGCCTCCATGACCTCGATCGTCGTACGCACCATCTCGACGGTCTGCCGCAGGGTGATCGCCCGGGTCAGCTCGCGCGGAGCCGTACCGAACACATCGGTGGAGATGGCCTGCGGGGCCTCCGGATGCCGGAACCACTCGGTGAACGCCGCGATCCCGGCCTGGGCCACCAGGCCGATCCAGGACCGGTTCTCCGGGGGCATCGCCCGGTACCACGGCAGCGACTCGTCCATGCGGGCGATCGCGTTGGCGGCCAGTCGGCCGGAGGACTGTTCGAGGCGTTTCAGGGTCGCGGCATGAAGGTGGGCGTCGTTGGCGGCGGGCTGCTCAGGATCGGGTCGGGGCACGAACACAAGACTGCCTCATCGGACGACGTGCTCGGAGAGCCGGGGCGGTGGCGGGTCGTACTGCCGGGTGATGACTTGGGCACGGGCCGTGCCGCCGGGCGGCGGCACGGGGGCCGCAGGGCGCCGCTCCGGGCTACCGTGGACGGGTGATATCCGTACAGCGCTCCGACGGCCGCTTCAGGGGCGGGAACGAGGCGGCCGGCATCGAGTCGCTGCACGCCTTCTCGTTCGGCAGCTTCTACGACCCGGACAATCTGCGCTTCGGCGCGGTCCTGGCCTGCAACGAGGAACGGCTGGCGCCGGGTGCGGGCTTCGACGAACACCCGCACAGCCACACGGAGATCGTCACCTGGGTCGTCGAGGGGGAGCTTACCCACCGCGACTCGACCGGCCACGCCACGGTCGTTCGGCCCGGCGACCTCCAGCACCTCAGCGCCGCGGCCGGAGTGCGCCACGCCGAACGCAACGACGGCGATGTTCCGCTGACGTTCATTCAAATGTGGCTGGCACCGCTCGAACCGGGTGGCGAACCCTCGTACACGATCGTCCCCGGCCTCACCGACGCCACCCCGTACGCCCTCCCGGCAGCCGGTGCGATGCTGCACGTGCGCCGACTGGGCGCGGGGGAGCGGGCGGCGGTGCCGGACGCGGCGCGGGTGTACGTCCATGTGGTGGCCGGCGGCGTGCGGCTGGCCGGTGAGGACCTGTCGCCGGGCGACTCGATGCGGATCACCGGCGAGGAGGGGCTGGAGCTGGTGGCGGCGGAGCCGGCCGAGGTGCTGCTGTGGGAGCTCGGCGGCTGAGAACGGGGGTGCGACCGGGATGTCCGGCCGTGCGGGCTACGTCTTTGGGGTGTCGGTGAACTTGTCCAGCTCGCGCATTGCCTGGGAGTGGGCGCTCATCCGGCGGCTCAGACTGCCGCTGGTGAAGAGCGCCACACCGACGATGGACACCGGCAGGGACAGCCCGAGCACGGCTACCGCCTCGGGCCAGTCGCGTTCGTCCGCGCAATAATCTCCGCGCTGCAAGCCTTGGTTGGCCGTGCCGTACTCGGTGAACAGCCGAGACCGGCACTCTGCGGGGTACTTGTCGTCGGGCTCCCTGTCCACCTCGTACGGCGTCAGCAGCAGTACGGCGCACCAGGCCCACAGCAGCGCGGCGAGGGACAGCAGACCGATGCCCCAGGCCCGTATCCGCGTCGCCCGGTCGCGGAAGTCGAGGTCGTACTCACGTGATCGCATGGCGGACGAATCTAGCAGCGCCCGCACACGCCCCATCGCGGCTCGTCGGCCCAGGTCGGTCCCACTCGGCATCGACGAAGCCGAGACGCCGGTGCTCGCCGGGTGGCCCGAACTACCGGTCCGCGTCCCGGCGCCACATCGACCACATGGGCGGCCCGGACCAAAACGTCATCTCCTCGTGCACGGCGAAGCCGTGCCGCCGGTAGAAGGTGAGATTGCGGCGGTTGCTCGACTCCAGGAACACCGGCCGCCCGTCCGCGTCCGCCTGCTCCAGCAGCCCTCCGAGCACCCGCGACCCGCGCCCCGTGCCGCGTGCGTCCGCATGCGTGCCGATGTACTCGACGTACCAGTGCGCGGGTTCGGCCGGGTGGTGGTGCTCCAGCGCGAGCAACCTCATTCCAGTCCGCGGCAGTTGGGCCCGCCCCGCCCGCAGCAGCGTGCCCGCGTTGCGCAGCAGATACCCCACCGGCAGCTTCCACTTCCCGGGCTCCGCCCACACCGCGGCCACCGTGCGGTCCGGATCCGTCCACACCCGGCCGGCCGGGACCTGCTGCGCCAGATGCGCGGTGAACAGCAGCCGTAGCCTCCGGTCCCGGTCGTGCGGCATCAGCCAGGACCAGACGGGGTCCTCGGCGTAGGCGCTGGCGAGTACGGAGGCGAGCGCCGGGACGTCGGAGGCGGTAGCGCGGACTAGGTCGGCCATGGACGAGGAGAGTAGTGGTTCCCCGGGCCGCGGACACGGGCGTCGACGGACATCCGCCGACCGTGTGCCGCGGCGTCGGTCCCTCAGGCCGCGAGCTCCGCCAGCACCGATTCCGTGAACGGCGGCCACACCTCTCCTGCTCGTGGTCAGAAGGCCCGGCCAGTGAGCGCGACGCAGGTCGCCCCTGCACGATTCCCACCGGTGACGCCGGCCCGGCGAGGACCTCCCCATCCCCCGAGTGAGTGCTTTCACGCCCGCTACGGGAACCGGGAGCGATGGCCCCGGAATCCTCAACTACGGGGACAGAGCGGTCTATTCGGATCACTGCTCCCTGTGGAATCACGGCAAATCGGGGGAAAAATGCTGCGTTTACATTTCACGGACGCCGACCTGGCGAAGGTCTGGGTCGCGCGGGGTCCGGACCCGCTCTGGGAGACGATCCTCGGGGTACAACTGCTGTCGCAGACCGGCCCGCGGTCCTTCGGCGAGTGGCGGCGGCAGGCCCGTATGGAGCTCCAGCGCAAGGGCGCCGACGGCCCGGCCCGGCTGGTGGGCGCCGCGGCGCCACCGGCGAGCTATTTCCCGGACTTCCTGACACCTGCCGAAGGCGGTCACGGGCTGTCGGCGGGGCTGGACGCACTGCGGGCCACGCCGTCGGCCCGACTGCGCCAGGAGTTGGCGCTCACGGCGCGCACCCGGCGCCTGCCACGCTGGTTCGCCGGCCTCGCCGCCGGTGAGCGGAGCCATCTCGACGAACTGACCGATGCCATCCGGCGTGTGCACGACACCGTCATCCGCCCGGACTGGACGCGTGTGGCCGCGACGGTCCAGGCCGACCGGATGGTGCGGGCGCGGGCCCTGTGCGACGGAGGCGTTGCCGGGCTGCTGGAGTCGCTGCGACCCGCGCTGGACTGGCGGCCTCCGACGCTGTACGTGCGCTACCCCGAGGGCCGCGACATCCACCTCGACGGCCGGGGCCTCTGCCTGATCCCCTCCTTCTTCTGCCACAGCAGCCCGGTCGCACTGGCCGACCCGACCCTGCCGCAGGTGCTCGTCTACCCGATCGCGCGGACAGAGGGCCCCGACGTGTCACCGGTCGGCGCGGACCGGCGGCGGAGGCAGCTCGCGGGACTTCTCGGCCGCACCCGCGCACGTGTGCTGACCGCACTTCAGAACACCGCCACGACCGGCGAGTTGGCGCGCATGCTGCACATCTCCGCAGCCTCGGCGAGCGAGCACGTCCGCGCACTGCGGGAGGCCGGACTCGTCCACGGCAACCGGGTGGGCGGGCGCGTCATCCACAGCCTCACCCCGCTCGGAACGGCTCTGCTGCACGGCGACCCGCAACGTCCGGACCCCGCCTGAGCCGCGGAATTCGGCCCTGTCCGAAAGCCGTCGTCGTAGGTCACGCACCGCCCCGATGCTGGTACGGCAGCCGCGGGGGCGACGACAGGCAAAAGGTGGCCCCGGTGTCCGCACCGAGTAACACACGCTCGTTGCGCCGCCGTTCAGGTCGGTGGCGCGGCACGGGGGAAGGAATTCCAACCATGGAAACGACATTCACCGAGGGTCGGTTGAGCACTTCGCGCCGCCGCGCACGGCTCGCCGCCGCGGCGGTCGCCGCGCTGGCCACCGCCGGCATCCTCATCCCGGCGGGCAGCGCCGGGGCCCAGTACCGGACGCCCGACCGCGCGATCCCGACCAGCAAGACGCTGTCGGCGTACAAGTTCCAGCAGCAGAAGACGTTCTACTACTGCGGCCCGGCCGCCACCCGTCTCGCGCTGACCCAGCGGGGCGAGATCGTCAGCCAGAAGACCCTGGCGAAGAACCTGAAGGTCGAGGAGAACGGCCAGCAGACCGACAACATTGGCCTGGTGACCAAGGTCCTCAACAAGCGCCTGAAGGGCTCCCCTTACAAGAGCAAGTGGATCCCGGGCAACGACGCCACGTCGGCCCAGGTCAAGCGTCTGAAGAAGGACATCAAGGACAACATCAACAAGGGGTACGCCGTCGTGGCCAACGTCTACGGCACGGCGTACGACACCGCTGGCAAGAAGCACTCGTACAACCAGGGCCACTACCTCACCGTGGTCGGCTACACCAAGCGCGGTGACCGCGCGGTCATCGAGGACATCGCGAAGTCCAAGGGCCACAAGTACACGATGACCACGTCCAAGCTGGCGACGTGGATCGCGTCGAGGGGCTACTCGGCGTAGCGCCGCAGCCGGTCACGGGGGAACAGAAGGGGCTCGGGACGACCACCGGTCGTCCCGAGCCCCCTCCGTCGCAAGGCTTCCGGTGACGTCAGCGGAGCCCGTCCACGAAGCTCTGCCAGGCGTCGACCCCGATGGTCAGGACGGGGCCGTCCGGGTTCTTGCTGTCGCGGACGGGGACGGCGCAGGGCAGGCCGTCGGCCACCTCGACGCATTCGCCGCCGGTGTTGCCGCTGTAACTGGACTTGCGCCAGGCCGCGCCGCCGGTGACGGTGCACTCGACGCAGTCGCCGCCGTTGGTGCCGCTGTACGACGACTTCCGCCACTGTGCTTCGGCCAGTTCATGGCTGGTCTCCATAGCGTTCCTCCATCACACGAGCGATCAGTGTCGCCGAATCCTCGGGGGAGAGGGCTGTGGCTTGCAAGCGAGCGTAGCCGACCGAACGTTCCTTGATCACCTGGGGATTGGCGGTCATGTGCCCCTGGTCGTAGCTCTCCACGTAGAACAGGTCGGGGTCGTCCTCGAACCTGAGCAGGTTGAACGACCCCATCATTCCCGTGTGCTGGCCGACGGAGAACGGAAGCACCTGGATCTGCACCCAGGGGTCGTCGCGGTAGTCCAACAGCTGTGCCAGTTGTGCCTGCATGACACCGCGTCCGCCGACTTCCTGGAGCAACGCGGCTTCGCTCAGGACGACCTACAATGCGGGCGGAATGTCGCCCTTCAGGATCCGCTGGCGATCCAGCCGGGCCGCCACCATCTCGTCGACCTTGCTCGGATGGTCGACACCGAGCAGCGCCCGCGCGTACTCCTCCGTCTGCAACAGCCCGTACACCAACTGCGCCTGGTACGTGGAGATGTACGTTGCACGAGCCTCCATCTCCGCGTACGGCTGGAACCAGGTCGGCAGCTGGCTGCGCAGGACCAGGCCGACGAGGCGCGAGAACACGCCGTCCGTGCCGAGCGCCGCGTCCACCCGTTCGGAGAAGTCCCGGGTGGGGACCTTCTTCGTGGTCTCGATCTGGCCGATCAGCGAACCCGTGCAGAAGATGATGTCGCCGAGCTGCCCCTGTCTGAGGTTGTGGGCCTCTCTCTGGCGCCGCAGCTCCCAGCCGTAATAGTCCAACGGGGAAGCGCTGGGGTCGAGGGTCTGGATGTTGGGCACAGCGGGGCACCTCCGGCGTTCAACGCCTCACGGCGTTCGTTTCCGTACGTAGCCGAGCGTAATCACGTCGCTGCATTCTGGTGACATGAATCACGTAATCGATCCGCAGGCCGACGATCTGCTGGAGGCGACCTACCGAGCCGACTTCGCGATCGGCGAGCACTCGGCCCGGCATCTGCGCCGCATCCTGCGCCTCTACCTCACTGCCTGGACTCTCCTCGACGTGGCCGACGCAGCCGAGCTGGCGCTCACCGAGCTGATCGCCAATGTCGTGCGGCACGTCCCCGGCCGCCGTTGCCAGACGCTTATTTTCCTGCTTCCGGCCGGGGGTGTGCGCGTTGAGGTGGCGGACGGCTGTCCGGAACTGCCGCGCGCGGTCATGGGTGATGCCCTCGACGAGGGCGGCCGGGGATTGGTCCTGGTCGACGCCGTCACCGACCGCTGGGGCGCGGAACCGCGCCCCGACGGCACTGGCAAGACGGTGTGGTTCGAGTGCATGTCCGGGAAGACGGCGGACCGGCCGGACGAGCCGTGGCTCAGCGGCCGGAGCGGAGCTCCGCGAGCACCGCGTCCGTGAACGGCGGCCACGCCTCCACCGCCCACGGCCCGAAGGCCCGGTCCGTGAGCGCGACGCAGGCGGCCCCCGCGGCCGGGTCGATCCACAGGAACGTCCCGGACTGCCCGAAGTGGCCGAAGGTCGCGGGCGACGAGGAACTGCCCGTCCAGTGCGGCGACTTGTGGTCCCGGATCTCGAAGCCGAGTCCCCAGTCGTTGGGGTTCTGGTGGCCGTAGCCCGGCAGTACGCCCTTCAGGCCGGGGTGCACGACGGTCTGCGCGGCGAGCACAGTGCGCGGGTCGAGCAGCCGGGGTGCCTGCGCCTCCGCCGCGAACCGCACGAGGTCGTCGACGGTCGAGACGCCGTCCTTGGCGGGCGAGCCGTCCATCGTCGTAGACGTCATGCCGAGCGGCTCCAGTACGGCCTGGCGCACGTACTCCGGGAACGGGATGTCGGTGGCCTTGGCGATGTGGTCGCCGAGGACCTCGAAGCCCGCGTTGGAGTAGAGCCGCCTGGTGCCGGGCGCGGCCGTCGTCCGGTGCTCGTCGAAGGCGAGCCCGCTGGTGTGCGCGAGCAGATGCCGGACGGTGGAGCCCTCGGGCCCGGCCGGCTCGTCGAGCTCGATCGCGCCCTCCTCGTACGCCACGAGCGCCGCGTATGCCGCGACGGGCTTGGTGACGGAGGCGAGCGGGAAACGGTGCGCGGTCGGGCCGTGCGTACCGACGACGGTGCCGTCCGCTCGTACGACGGCAGCCGCCGCGGTGGGGACGGGCCAGTTGTCGATCATCGCCAGGCTCTGCATGCGTACGAGCGTAACGGGCGCTGTCGGCGAGCCGACGGCCGCCCGACGAGGGTGAGTGTGCCCCCCGCCGTCGTGCGGCGGGGGGCACACTGCTTTGTCACCGAAAGGTCAGCTGATGGCTTGGTAGCCGGTGAAGGTTTCAGAGGCAGTCGCGGTCGGGCCGTAGCCGCTCGGAGTGTAATTGGTTGGAGAAGTATCGGAGCCTTCCGGTGCCAGGGGTGGTGCCTCAGAGATGGAATATGCCGTTCTTGTGGCGTCGGGGGGTGCGGTGAACAGAGGGACGTTCGTTGTGGTCCGGCCGGTGGCGACCAGGACGCGGTGGCCAGGGTTGACCTGGTCGGGGCTGTTGGCCCGTCGCGTTGATGCTGTCGTAGAGGTAGAGCCCGCCGCCGATGTCGAAGCGGGCCACCAAGCGGCCGGGCCCTGCTTGCCGGCGACGGTGTGCGAGCTGGGTGCGACGCAGCCCTGGCGGGCGGCTTTCCGGCAGGTCAACGCGAGTACCAGTACGGGTGACCGTAGGGAAAGCCGCTGCCCAGGGAAGGTGGTGCGTGCCAGACTGGCGTCATGGCTGACGCACTGCACCTGACTGCCGCGATCACTCACGAGGGCGAGTGGTACGTGGCCCGCTGCCTCCAGGTCGAGGTCACCTCCCAGGGCGAGACCATTGAGGAATCCCTGGAGAACCTGCGCGAGGCGCTGGAGCTCTACTTCGAGGACGCTCCCGCACCCGAGGTCACCGACGTGATCACCGCCCCTGTCGAAGTGCGGCGCGTTGCATGAGCCCCGCTGTCCCCACGGGCCTGTCTGGCGCGGCCATCGCCAAGGCCCTGGAACGCGGCGGGTTCGAGCACATCTCCACCCGCGGAAGACCCGCCCGTACAGGGCGGCCTTGTACTCCAGCATCGCGACGAACGACGCCCATCCCGCGTCGTGCACGGACTTGGCCAGACGTGTGCGGGCGAGCCCGTTGACCGCCAGGTCCTCCACGGCCAGTCGGGTAGCCGGAGCGCATTGCTGCGCCCCGGCCCCCTCAGAACCGGACGTGCGACTTTCACCGCATCCGGCTCAAGCAAGCCTCTGGGGCTT